>NZ_JBGUAU010000023.1:0-84231 GCF_041820985.1 Evansella sp. AB-rgal1 | reverse complement strand
AATTGCTAAACCCGCACATATATTCACCAAACCCGCACATAAAATTGAGAAGCCCGCACATAAATCGTAAAAATTCGTTCCACCTGAGTAAAGATCGTACACAAAGTGAGAAAAAACAATTACCTTTTTAAAAAATCTTTTAAAAGCACACTTAATCTCTTTCAATTTGTAAATCCATCACATTAAATTAGAGGAATAACCTCTCGAAACTCGAAATAATAGAGTAATAACGAAATGAAGGAGTGTGTTTGTGTGGCTCGACAAGAAAAAGTAGAAACTAGAGTAATTCGTAATGTTCGTATACCTATGAGAGATGGTGTGGAGCTATCGGCAGATGTGTATCGACCGGTTCAGGAAGGGGAGTATCCTGCAATTGTTGTGCGAACTCCTTATTTAAAAACGAGTGATGTAATCCATAAAACAGGTACCTATTTTGCAGAGTACGGATATGCCGTTGTATACATTGATGTGCGCGGTCGCGGTGATTCTGATGGCGCCTTTGTTCCTTATCGAAACGATGGAATTGATGGGTATGATTGTATTGAGTGGGTTGGGGCTCAAAGTTGGTGTACTGGAAAAGTAGGTACAATGGGTGGTTCCTATCTCGGACGAATTCAGTGGTTAACTGCGCTTACAAAGCCACCGAGTTTAAAAGCGATGATTTCTGCCGTAACTCCATCGGACCCATTTGTAGAATGGCCAACAGGATTACCGAACCCTCAACATCTTTGTTGGGTGTATATGACAAGTGGGCGAGTCATGCAGAATGTGGATGTAGTTGAGTGGGAGAAAGTTTATGATCACTTACCTATGATCAACATGGATAAAGAAGCAGGATTTGACTTTCCACAATGGAGAGAAGAAATTAGTCATGCAAAACTCGATGACTGGTGGAAGCATATTTGTTATCAAGATAAATTTGATCAAATTGATGTTCCAGCCCTGCACGTATCTGGTTGGTACGACGATGAGCAGGTTGGTACACCACTAAACTTTATGGGAATGACCAACTCTGGAGAAACGGAGCACGCAAGAAAAAATCAGCGAATGCTGATGGGACCATGGCCACATCAAATCAATAAATCTACGAAGTTAGGTGATCTCGACTTTGGTCCAGATTCTCAGATTGATTTAAACGGCTATCAACGTCGTTGGTTTGATTATTGGTTAAAGGATTTTGATAACGGGATCATGAAAGAGCCATCCATTGACATGTTTGTGATGGGTGACAATGAGTGGAGACAAGAGAATGAATGGCCACTTGCTCGTACGAAGTGGACACTATATTATTTACATAGTAAAGGAAATGCGAACAGTCGCTTTGGAGACGGTCGATTAGATACCGAACCACCGACAAACATTAATAGTGCACCAAACGATGAGTATCTTTATGATCCAGCAAATGCCGTTCCGTTTATCACAGATATGATTTCTGCACAGATTGGTGGTCCAGATGATTATGCTGCCATTGAACGAAGAGACGATGTGCTTGTTTATACAACACCGCCACTCGAGGAAGATACGGAAGTAACAGGGCCAATTAAGGCAACACTGTTTGCGTCCTCCGATGCGAAGGACACGGACTTTATGGTAAAGTTATTGGACGTACGACCAAATGGTTTTTCCCAGCGGTTAACAGATGGAATGGTGCGAGCGAGGTTCCGCGAAGGGATGGAGAATCCGACTCTTATTGAGCCAGGGAAAATTTATGAGTATGAAGTAGATTGCTGGAATACGTCTCATGTTTTCAAAAAAGGTCATTGTATCCGAATTGAAATTGCATCTAGTGCATTTCCTAAATATGACCGAAATTTAAACACAGGAGATGTGTTGGGTCAAACAACAGAAATGAAGGTAGCGAAGCAAACAATTTATCACGATGAGGAGCATCCATCTTCTGTATTGCTTCCAATTATTCCTAGATAAAACGAAGGGGTTATCGTTAGTCAAAACGATAGCCTCTTTTTATATTGGAAAATTTGTTTCCTTTTCCATTTTGACAGTTTTGTGTAATATGATAAGTAAAATCGGGAAAAACGAAAGGGAACGGTGGAGAACATGAGCCAGGAGCGTATTTTAGTTGTGGAGGATGAAGTGAATATTGCCCGGGTTATTCAACTAGAGTTAGAGTACGAAGGATATAAAATAGATGTGGCGGAAGATGGTTTGATAGCGTGGCAAATGCTTCAAGAGGGTACGTGGGATCTAGTTTTATTAGATGTCATGCTGCCGAAACTCAGTGGGATGGAAGTGTTAAGAAGACTACGTGGAAGTGGGAATAGCACACCTGTTATCATGCTTACAGCCAGAGATGCTGTCGTAGATAAGGTAACTGGGTTAGATCAAGGGGCGAATGATTATGTGACGAAGCCATTTGAGATTGAGGAGCTCCTTGCGAGAATTCGTGCTTGTTTAAGAGTAAACGGAAATCAAACAGCGGCTAACGAAGAGTCAGAGCAAGTTTTCCAGTTTTCTGATCTAAAAGTAAATACAGTCACAAGGGATGTTGTTCGGGGAAAAACGGAAATTGAACTAACACCGAGAGAATTTGATCTGCTCGTTTTTTTACTACAGCACCCAAATCAAGTGTTAACGAGAGAGCAATTAATGGATAAGGTTTGGGGATTTGATTATGTGGGAGACACGAACATCGTGGACGTGTACATTCGATATTTGCGACAAAAAGTTGATAAGGCCTTCGATAAACCTATTATTCAAACGGTTCGTGGTGTTGGATATGTGATGAAGGAGTTAAAGGAATGAAGTTATCTCATCGTATTAGCTTGTTTTCCACATTTTTTCTTCTAATCTTACTTTTACTAGTGAATATGAGTATTTATTTTGTGTTCGAAAGTCAAACGACGAATGCGGAGCTGAACCGTGCCGTATCGAGAGCCCATACGATCGTAGAGGCGATTCGTCCAACAGGAATGGAATCTCATAATCCTAGTGAGATGCTTCAAGCATATGTACCTGGAGATGGGATGGTCCGAGTTATTCGGGAAAACGGAAGACCCATTGTTTCCGTAACGAAAGAGCTTCACCTGAATGATATAGAAACGATGTACACCAATCAGGAGCAAATGGAAAAAGCCAATTTTGATGGGTCTTATTATGCTGTCGTTCGGACTCCTGTTATTTGGTCGGATGGATCCATCGTAACTCTTGAAGTATATGAACCCATGGTATTCTACGAAGAAGCTGTAAGTACGTTACAGATTATATTGATTGTCGCATCATTATTGATTATCGTACCGTCGTTTTTTGCTGGAAGAGCGTTAAGTCGATTTATTCTACAACCGATAAAGGCGTTGGTGGCAACGATGAATGAAATTCGGGAGCAAGGAACCTTTAAGAAAATTGAGGTAAGAGAACAGTCTAAGGACGAGCTCGATCAAATGGGGATCTCGTTTAATCATATGATAGACTTGTTGAAGAAAAACTTTGAGCGACAACAGCAATTTGTGTCAGATGCGTCTCATGAATTAAAAACTCCATTAACGGTGATTGAAAGTTATGCGCGATTGCTAAAGCGTTGGGGTATGCAAAAGCCAGATGTGCTGGAGGAAGCTGTCGAAGCTATTTTTTCTGAATCGCAGCGAATGAAGGAAATGACGAATCAGATGCTTGCCCTTGCCACAGATGATTCGGCAGCACATAGTAATGTGAGTCCTGTTGAGTTGAAAAAAATAGTGGAAGAAACAGCGCATAAATTGGAGGTTGCTTTCCAAAGAGATATCAACGTGCAGTCGCAGTGGGAGCGATTAGTGGTTCAAGGTGATGAAGGGAAGTTAAAACAGTTACTGTTCATCCTACTGGAGAACGGATTGAAATATAGTGACGAAAAATTGGATGTTGTTTTAGCCGAAAAGGGAGAGTCGGTGGAAATAGCGGTTAAGGATTATGGTGTTGGGATTCCGGATGAGGATATTCCACGGGTGTTTGAGCGGTTTTTCCGTGTTGATAAGGCGCGTAGTCGGAAAACGGGTGGTTCTGGCTTGGGTCTAGCGATTGCGAAGGGGATTGTGGATGTTCATATGGGTGATATTCGTGTGGAGAGTTTGGAGGGTGTTGGTTCGACGTTCTTCGTTACTTTGCCTAAAGGGGAAGGGGGGTGATTTGTGGTGAAGAGGTTGTATTTGTTTCTTGGTGTAGGTGCGGTGTTGTTGGTTGGTGTGGTGTTTGTGTTGATGATTTCTTCGACGGATGCTGCGTTGTTGGAGGAAGAGGTGGCGGAAATTGTTAGTGATCGATTCTCTGGTCAAGTCACTTCCATTGAGTTGGTGCAGCGAAATGGTCATCCGTATTATGATGTGGAGTTTCTTTCGCCGAACGGGGTGTATTACATTCAAATGGATGGGGAGTCGGGGCTGATCCATATTATGAATAAGTTGGCGGACCGGGATGATGAGTATGTGGACGGTCCTGGGCATGAGATTTCTCCAATTGGAATGGAAGAAGCGGAGCGTATTATTAAGGAAACGGTGTCGGAGGATTCTCGAGTTCTCAATTTGGAGTTAGTGGAGCAGGAGGGGAGACTCATTTATCGGATTCAGTTGGAGCAACCGGATGGTATTGGTCGATTTGAAGTGGATGCTTTGACGGGAGAGATTTTGCTTTATTCTATTGATGCTGTGGAGGATGATGATTCTTCGGCTGGGCCAATTACTCGTGATCGTGCGATTGAGATTGCGTTAGGTGAGGTCAATGGGGAAGTGGATGACGTGGATTTAGAGGAGCAGAATGGCAGGCTTGTTTATGAAATTGAGATTGAAAACAAGGAGACGGACAGAGAAGCGACGTTAATCATTGATGCATATACGGGAGAGATCCTTTCGGTTGAGTGGGATGATTGAGGATAGGTAGTAGGGGCAAACGCTAATGGTGAGGAGATTAGCGTTTGTTTTTTGTTTTGGGGGAGCAAAAATATCGTCCCTCTGTCTAGAACTAGGCGTCATGGTGACCGAACGAGGAAGAAAAAGGTGAGTTGGGTAACTATGAAGGTTTGATGGTGACCGAACCAGGAAGGGAGGGCGAAGTTGGGTAACTATGAAGGCGTTAAAGTGACCGAACCGGGAAGAAAAAGGTGAGTTGGGTAACTATGAAGGTGTTAAAGTGACCGAACCAGAAAGAAAAGGCGAAGTTGGGTAACTATGAAGGCGTTAAAGTGACCGAACCGGGAAGAAAAAGGTGAGTTGGGTAACTATGAAGGTGTTAAAGTGACCGAACCGGGAAGAAAAAGGTGAGTTGGGTAACTATGAAGGTGTTAAAGTGACCGAACCGGGAAGAAAAAGGTGAGTTGGGTAACTATGAAGGCGTTAAAGTGACCGAACCGGGAAGAAAAGGGTGAGTTGGGTAACTATGAAGGTTTGATGGTGACCGAACCAGGAAGGGGGGCGAAGTTGGGTAACTATGAAGGGGGTAAAGTGACCGAACCGGGAAGAAAAAGTTGAGTTGGGTAACTATGAAGGTGTTAAAGTGACCGAACCAGGAAGGGAGGGCGAAGTTGGGTAACTATGAAGGGGGTAAAGTGACCGAACCGGGAAGAAAAAGGTGAGTTGGGTAACTATGAAGGTGTCATGGCACCCGATGGAGGAAGAAAAGAGAAAGTAGGGTAATCATGAAGACTCACTTCATTCGGCTTCCAATTCCCACATTCTATTAATTCTCATCAATTTCTCATTTTTCTCTAAGGGTGTTTTCATTTTCCTTGATTAAGATAAGAGTATCAAAGAAATCAAGGAGGAAACAAACATGTTAAAGAAAGTAATTGTTATTTTAGTAAGTGTGTTTTTAGTTGGTGGAGCTGCGATTGGTTTTGCATCGAGTCAATTCAATGAGGATGTGGATGACAGAGATGTGAGTAATGAGGTGAAAAGTGTTGCTGGTGAGCTGAACGATGATGATTCTAATGATAGCAGAGTGATCATTACTGCAGGAGAAGCGGTTAGAATTGCACAAGGTGTAGCTGAAGGTGATAGTGATTCGAACGATGATGATCGTGGCAATGTCTCTTCTGGAAATGGAACGATGATCAATGTAGATCAGGCAGTGTCCATTGTGAGAGAGCTTTTCGAGAATGGAAAAATCGATGATATTGAGCTTGAAACAAAAAGAGATCGTCTTGTTTATGAGATCGAAGTAGAGTTTAATGACAATGATGGTGATGTTTATATTGATGCATTTACTGGTGAAGTGATTTATATTGAGGATGATATTCGTAAATATGCGAAAACAACTGGGAATGTAAGCACGAATCCTACTCGTTCAGAAAGTAGATCTTCTGTAAGTACACCGGCTAATTCTGAGATGATAACTCCACAGCAAGCAGCTGATATTGCGCTTAACTTTGTAGGTAGAGGGTATGTTGATGATATTGAGCTAGAAACAAAGAATGGAAGACTAGTATATGAAGTGGAAGTAGAATTCGGAGATGACGATGATGATGTAGAAGTTTACATCGATGTTTTCACTGGAGAAATAGTTTATGTTGATTATGATTGATTAGGTAGTGAGATTTTCCAGGGATAGGTTCTCTTGAAAGATACAAAGGGGTAAATGATACATGAAAAAGGCATGGGGAAACTGGTAGTCCAGGTGCCCATGCCTTCTTATATATTATGAAAAATATTTTGTTAATTTTCGTAGCTAGCGACTCTTCTTAGTTTACTTGCTTTCTTCTCATCCACTGGGTTGCCGCCCATTTATCCCCTATGATTACAGGTGCTCCACCATGTAATGTAAGCTCGTTCAAAGCTGGATCATTATAAAAGTATTCAAAATACACGGCCATTCCCTTTTGTGGAGATACGGAGAATTTAAGTTTCGGAAAATAGGTTTCTCCACCATGCTCCACATCACTTAGATACATAACAAGCGTGCTAATCCGAGGGTTATTTACTCGATTGCTTGCCGATGAGAAATAGTCAAAATGAGCTTTGTATTCTTGACCAATTTGATAATGGAGAACTTGAACGCCTTCTCCATGTTCTACAGGAATACTCATGATTTGTGAGATTCTTTTTTCTATTCTAGCAACAACCTCGTTTTCTCCTTCTTGTAAAAACGTGCTGCTACTAGTTCGCAGTTCATCTACTGATCGTGTATTTCCTATTTTCGAACGTTCCATTTTATCTTTGGATAACTGAATTAATTCATCACACTCTTCCTCACTTAATACATTTCCTAGAATGACGATGAGAGGTTCCTCTAACCTAGCAATAATCTTAATTTCACGATCATCTGTTATAATCTTATTCCCAACATGACTAAATATCGTCGCTTCTTTCATTGGAAGATCTTTCGCATCCATTGTCAACTTTTCATCAACCTCTTTACTAATAATTTGATATTTCAGAAAAATTAAGATTGATTTATACATTCGTTTTTCTATTTATCCTGTACTTCCCTCCTGTATGTCGAAATGGATAAGATATTACTGTGGAAATGTATATTCATTTTACATCTTGTAAACTAGTATTTCTACTCTTTTTTTAGGGGAATTAATGATGTGATGTGGGGCCCTTGTTGTTAATTAAATATCCTTAAAAATCAAGCACGGTTTTGTCAAATAAAGCACGTTTTCTTGACATATCGAAGCTTCTTCAGGACGGTTTTGTCAAATTACAAGGAACGTCATACTCTTTTTTTTCAAACAATAGCTTATCAAGGAATCGCGGACCTTTCGGAAATTAACATTGAATTAAAATAAACGTTCTCCATTAACAAAGCTTTTCAAAAAAAGAAAGCATTTGTGAGTGTATCATGTTAGAATACTCTTTAATATCGAAAGGGGGCGAAGCGAGTGAAGCCAATTTTGTTAGATTTCCCAAATGAGTTTTACACAGAAAGATTATTAATCCGTATGCCGAGACCAGGTGATGGAAAGGTAGTTCACGAGGCAATGACTGCATCAATGGAGGAATTAAAGCCTTGGATGCCGTTTGCGCAAAAAGAGCAAACAGTAGAAGAAGTGGAGCAAAACATTCGCGAAGCACATGCGAAATTTTTAACTCGAGAGGACTTAAGGTTACTAGTTTTTCATAAGGAAACGGGTGAATATATCGCATCTTCCGGGTTACATAGAATAGATTGGGATGTTCCTAAGTTTGAAATAGGCTACTGGATCGATACTCGTCAAAGTGGGAAAGGTTATATCACCGAAGCAGCTGGACGTATTGCGGAATTTGCCTTTGAAGAGTTTAAAGCAAGACGTGTAGAAATTTGTTGTGATGAGAAAAATATAAGAAGCCGCGCTGTAGCGGAGAGGTTGGGATTTTCACTTGATGTTATTTTAAAGCATGATGATGTTTCAGCAGATGGTACCGAGCTTCGAAATACTTGCATCTATTCAAAAATCAGGTAGAGGAATATCTACCTGATTTTTACTTTGCTACCAACTCCACTACAATAATCTCTGGTCGATTAAATAGTCTTTGAGGAATGATGCTATTTCCGAGACCACGATTCACAATGAGAATAGAGGAGTCTAGCTCATGCATTCCTGCAGTATACGTTGGGAATAAGCCCTGGTTAGGAGCAACTAACCCGCCGATAAACGGCAAACGAACCTGTCCTCCATGCGCATGACCGGAGAAGATAAGGTCCATTTCATGGGAAGCATAAAGACCTAAATGCTCAGGACGGTGAGATAAGAGAATAGTATAGTTGTCTGGAAACCCTAGTTCCTCAGTTATCGAGGAGAGTTGGTCGTTAATAAACTCTCTATCATTTCCGGGGCTGCTCATAGGATCATCGATGCCTAGAATAGTTATATGTTGATCACCCATAGCAACTTGTTCAAATGTATTTCTTAGAACGATAACTCCATGTGTCTCTAATTGTTCTTCCAACTCTGAAAATCCAGTACTATACCATTCGTGATTTCCTGTAACGAAATACACTGGTGCTAGTTCCACAAGACCCTCCATTAACACAATACCTGCTTCTAAGTTTGGTTTAGAATGATCTACTAAATCCCCTGTGAAAACAATGATATCCGGTTCAAACGTTTCTACTTTTCTAATAAGAGTCTTTTGATTTTCTCCAAAGTATTTGTTGTGCAAATCGGAGAGCTGAACAATTTTATATCCATCGAAGTTAGATGGTAGTTTTTCAGATTGTATTTCAAGTTTCGTCACGGTTAAAACATTGTTTTGTACATATAGAAATATGGATGTTGCCCCAATCAAAATAACAGCAGTGATAAATACTTTGATCCATTTATGTTTTTGAAAAATGAGAAGTTTCCGTTCCACCCTATTTTCTCCTTCGAATGCTAGATTTTCAGTTTAGTATAGCACTAACTTTTGGAAGTGAATAGTGGGCAGGAGGTTCTTGAGTTGGGGGCCATTGTAGTATCACCTACCACGGTAGCAGGTTAGACAGGATGGCATGTAATTGGTGTAGTTCCACCAATCACACGCCTCCCACAAGTTAATTAATCAACGCCTGCAAAGGAGCTGGGATTCTTCCACCACGGCTAATGAGTTTTTCCGAACTAAATGGGTTTACGCCCATAACAGGTGCACGACCCAATAGACCACCAAATTCGACCATTTCCCCTTCTTTTTTCCCAGGAACAGGAATAACACGAACAGCTGTTGTTTTCTTATTAATCATGCCAATCGCAGCTTCGTCAGCAATAATCGCCGATAACGTTGCAGGAGTAACATCCCCTGTTAGGGCAATCATATCGAGTCCGACGGAACATACACAGGTCATTGCTTCGAGTTTTGATAGTGTTAGGGCACCTTCTTCAATTCCACGAATCATCCCGTTGTCTTCGCTAACAGGGATGAAGGCCCCGCTTAAACCACCAACATAAGAGCTGGCCATAGCTCCACCTTTTTTCACAGCATCATTCATTAAAGCAAGAGCAGCGATTGTTCCATGAGTTCCAACTCGTTCTAACCCAATTTCTTCAAGGATTTCTGCAACACTATCGTTCATGGCATTTGTTGGAGCTAATGATAAATCCATGATTCCAAATGGTACACCAAGACGTTCAGCAACAACACGGCCTAGTAATTCTCCAGCGCGAGTAATCTTAAAAGTAGTCTTCTTAATAACATCAGACACTTGACCTAAGTCAGCATCGGGATAGCGTTTCAATGCATTTAGTACAACACCCGGTCCACTAACACCAACGTTGAGAACGACTTCCCCTTCGCCAGCACCGTGAAAAGCACCAGCCATAAACGGATTGTCTTCCACAGGATTACAGAATACAACGAGCTTGGCACATGCAATTCCGTTCTGGTCCTTTGTTAGCTCAGCGGCATTCTTGATAATTTCTCCCATTTGGCGAACCGCATCCATATTAATTCCCGTTCGTGTTGTAGCAACGGAAATAGATGCGCATACTCGTTCAGTAACGCTAAGGGCTTCGGGTAGTGCGTCAAGTAACACTTGATCTCCTTTTGATATTCCTTTATGAACGAGTGCCGAATATCCACCAATAAAGTCTACCCCTAATTCCTTGGCTGCGCGGTCGAGGGTTTTCGCTAATTCAATTGCTTCTTCCTTCGTTGCATTTCCAAGAATTTCAGCAATAGGGGTAATAGAGATACGCTTATTAATAATAGGGATTCCATACTCTTTTTCTACTTGCTCAGCAACAGATTTTAAGTTGCTTGCATAACCAGTAATTTTTTCATAAACTCGTTTATTTAATTTGGAAAAATCGGAGTCAGCGCAGTCTCGAAGGTTGATTCCCATTGTCACAGTTCGAATATCTAAGCTCTCCATTTGCACCATTCGTATCGTTTCTTGTATTTCCGCAAAAGCTATGTTCATCCTCAATCTCTCCTTTTACACTCGGTGCATTGCTTGGAAGATATCTTCTAGCTGAATATTTATTTTCAAACTGAGTTCTTTACTAGTTTCTTCAAATTTTTCATGTAATAAGTCTAAGTCATCTAGCTCTGACACATCTACTAACATCATCATCGTAAAGAAATCTTGTAGAATCGTTTGGCTTATGTCGAGTACATTGATATTGTTTTCTGCTAAAACTGTTGTTACCTTCGCGATAATACCAACTTGGTCCTTTCCAATGACACTCACTATTGCACGTTTTTGTTCCATACTAGTCACCTCTATCGTGTTTTTAAAAATAAAAAAAGATTGGATTACATCCAATCTCAAATAGGCAATAGAATAACGAACAAAAATCATCCTGTTACTCTCCTGTCCTTTTGCCTGAGATTGTGAATCCTTCGGCGCCGCTTATGCGGACTCTCCAGAAGCTGCTCCCGCTATAGTTTTATCCATAGCATTCACCGCGTTTTATTAAAGTGTGTGTTCAAAAAGGAGGATAAAAAGGATCGAGAAGTTCGAGGCGGCGTAGCTTTGAGTACCGGAACGTATACAGGTAATACGTGAGGAACGTAAAAGCAGGCCAACGAAGAAATTCGATGTGTGAATTTTACCGGACTTTTTGAACAACCTATTAAAGTGTTAAAGTGATAGTATCAGTTTTTCCCTAACTAGTCAATTTAGTTCATAAACTTCAATATATCGTCATAATTTGAAATTGCAATCAATATATAAAAATATACTGTAAAAAATTCAAATTATTTGGTAAATATGATACTATTTGATTATTGCGTATGTAAAACATAGAAGGTGAAGTATGGAGTATGTGAAAGATTTACGTAAATTAGTAGGAACGAGACCATTAATTTTAGTTGGTGCAGCAGTTCTAGTATTTAATGAAAAGGAAGAGTTGTTGTTACAACAGCGACCAGACGGTGAGTGGGGATTACCAGGAGGACTAATGGACTTAGGAGAATCGCTAGAAGATACCGCAAGAAGAGAGGTTCAAGAAGAAACTGGATTACTTCTTGGAAAACTTAGGTTTCAACGCATATTCTCTGGACCAGAGTTCTATATCAAGTTACCAAATGGAGATCAATTTTATTCTGTAACCGCTCTCTATGAATCAAATGATATAGTAGGAGGTTCTTTGAAAGTAGATGGAATAGAATCTATACAGGTGTCCTACTTTCCTATCGAGGAACTTCCGAAAGAGATGAAGAAAAATTTTCGTACATATATAGAATGCTATCTAAAGGGATATAATTAGAAAGAAATTATATGTAATCTTTGAAAGAAAGACAGTCCATTTACCTAAAAAAGAGTAAGAGAAATAACATTACATTTCTTTATACTTTAAAAAGGAGCACTGTAAACATGCAAAAAATTTACATTGTAAGACATTGTCAGGCAGAGGGGCAGCCACCAGAATCTTTGCTTACGGAAGATGGGGTTCAACAATCCTTTGCTTTAGTAAAATTATTTTCAAAGATTCAAATTGATCGTATAATAACAAGTCCATTTCAAAGAGCAATTGATTCAATTAAGCCTCTTTCTGAGGATAGAGACATGGATATAGATATAGACCCAAGACTTTCTGAAAGAATTTTGAGCACGGAAGATCTGGATGATTGGTTGGAAAAACTAGAACGAACCTTTGAAAACATGAATATAAAGTACGTAGGTGGAGAATCCAGTGAAGAAGCATTAAGTCGTGTGGTAAGTGTCATAGACGACATCGTGCAAAGTGAAGATGAATCTACTGTAATCGTTACTCACGGAAATTTAATGGCATTATTATTATATTATTTCGATCATAAATTTGGTTTTGAACAATGGAAACGGTTATCAAACCCAGATGTGTTTTTATTAACTTTAGATAAAAAAGGTGTGAATGTGGAAAGAATATGGAAGGAATAACATATTCTTTCCACTATTTTTATGCAGTTAATTATACATAGTAGCTACTATCGTATACAATATAGGGGATAGAGAGTACATGTGATAACTGAGGTGTGTAAAATGAGTCGATATTGGAAAATAGGTCTATTTGTTTTGTCTTTCATTATATTTTTAACTGCGTGCGGTGATTCAAATAATCACCAACATGGTTCTCAACCGGAGCTTAATTTTGCTCCACTAGAAGTAGAGATTATTGCTCCTGAAGAAGCAGATCCTTTTGAAGATGTGATATTGCAAGCCTTTGTTACTCAAGGAGATGAAAAGGTGAACGATGCTAGTGAAGTGTTGTTTGAAATTTGGCAGCGTGGAAACAAAGACGAAAGTGAATTTGTGGAAGCTGACTTAACAGAGGAAGATGGAGTCTACGAGATCGTCTATCAATTCACCGAAGAAAATCTTTATTTTATTCAACCACATGTGACAGCGCGTGACATGCACGTGATGCCAGTGGGCGAAATCATCATTGGTGATGTACCTGAAGATATCTTGGACGAAGATCATGAAGAGCAGGGTGGTCATCATGATCATGGCGATCACGGTCATGAATCTCATGGTGGCGATCATGGCCACCACGAACTTCATGAGCACATGAACGTGGAGTGGAAATCTGCTGAAGAAGTTTCAGTAGATGGGGAAGTAGACCTTATTGTTGCAATTGAGTGGCATGGAAGTCCTTGGTCAAATGGAGAAGTAAGATTTGAAATATATCAGCACGGTGACGAAGTTCATCAATGGCTAGATGCAGAAGAAGTGGAGAACGGAGTATATTCTCTAACACATCGCTTTGAGGACGCGGGTGACTATCATGTTGTCATTCATATAGAAGATGATGAATTACACGAACATGTGGAGCGGAAAATTATTGTGGTAGACTAAATCGTTTAAGTGTTGACCCATGGTTCCTTTAAGGAACCATGGGTTTTTTGGTTAAAAGATAAGAAACCTTTTTGAACTTAGAAAGTTGTCTAGCTCCAGGCGTCATCGGCTCTTCGTAATCTCGTTTGCAAAGATACATAGAAGCATATTCACTTCAATTCCCGAAGGAGCGGAAAGAAGGTGGCAAGGGGAATCGAAAGTCCACTTCAATTCCCGAAGGAGCGGAAAGAAGGTGGCAACGGGAATCGAAAGTCCACATCAATTCCCGAAGGAGCGTGAAGAAGGTGGCAACGGGAATCGAAAGTCCACTTCAATTCCCGAAGGAGCGGAAAGAAGGTGGCAACGGGAATCGAAAGCCCACTTCAATTCCCGAAGGAGCGAGAAGAAGGTGGCAACGGGAATTGAAAGTCCACATCAATTCCCGAAGGAGCGGAAAGAAGGTAGCAACGGGAATCGAAAGTTCACTTCAATTCCCGAAGGAGCGAGAAGAAGGTGGCAACGGGAATTGAAAGTCCACATCAATTCCCGAAGGAGCGAGAAGAAGGTGGCAATGGGAATCGAAAGTCCACTTCAATTCCCGAAGGAGCGGAAAGAAGGTGGCAAAGGGAATCGAAAGTCCACTTCAATTCCCGAAGGAGTGGGAAGAAGGTAGCAACGGGAATTGGAAGTCCACTTCAATACCCGAAGGAGCGGAAAGAAGGTGGCAATGGGAATCCCAATTTCCAATTCATTAACATGATCATTTGACTTAACTTGTATATACAAATTACAATAGAATTACAACAAAAACTAATCCCACACCAAATTTTACTTTTGAGAAATGAAATGTAGGGCATGACTAAAATAGGTCACCTTATAAGAAAGAGAGACAAATAGTGTTTTCAGTATGGAGGGTATGCTATGAACATGAACGAATGGTGGAGAAAGTCCGTCGTTTATCAAATCTATCCGAAAAGTTTTAACGACACAACAGGCAATGGTGTAGGAGATATTCAAGGGATAATCGACAAATTAGATTATTTAAATGAACTAGGCGTAGATGTGATCTGGCTTACACCTATTTATAAATCACCCCAAAATGATAATGGTTACGACATAAGCGATTATTACAACATCCACGAAGAATATGGCAAGATGGAGGATTTCGATAGGTTACTAGAGGGTGCACATAATCGCAACATAAAAGTAATCATGGACATCGTGGTGAACCACACTTCCACAGAACATCAATGGTTCAAAAAGGCTGCTTTATCAAGAGACAACCCATACCGTAATTATTATATTTGGAAAGATTCAGTGGACGGAGCAGAACCAACAAACTGGGAGTCCAAATTTGGTGGCTCCGCTTGGGAATTCGACGAAAACACAGGCCAATATTTCTTACACCTTTTTGACGTAACACAAGCTGATCTCAACTGGGAAAACGAAAGTGTTCGTGACGATGTGTATGACATGATGCACTATTGGTTCCAAAAAGGAGTGGACGGCTTCCGACTAGATGTAATTAACTTAATCTCCAAAGATCAGAGGTATCCAAACGATGATGGCTCTACCCAACCAGGAGATGGTCGCAAGTTTTACACCGACGGACCACGGGTGCACGAATTTATGCAAGAAATGAACAAACAAGTTTTTTCCAAATATGACGTCATGACTGTCGGAGAAATGAGTTCCACAACGATAGATCATTGCATTCAATACACAAACCCTGAACGAAATGAGCTCAGCATGACATTCAACTTCCATCATTTGAAAGTGGATTATCCAAACGGAGAAAAGTGGACAAAGGCTCCTTTTGACTTTCAAAAGCTAAAACAAATCCTTTCCACATGGCAAGTGGAAATGAATAAAGGTGGCGGCTGGAACGCCCTATTCTGGTGCAACCATGACCAGCCAAGAATCGTAAGTCGCTACGGAAACGACGAAACGTATCACAATAAATCAGCCAAAATGCTCGCAACAACCATACACATGATGCAAGGAACCCCGTACATTTACCAAGGGGAAGAATTCGGAATGACCAATCCGAAATTTGAATCAATTGACCAATATCGCGACGTAGAAACCTTAAACATCTATAAAAAAATGAAAGAAGAAGGCCGCACAGAACAAGAAATCATGGAAATCATCAAAGAGAAATCCCGTGATAACTCACGAACACCTGTGCAATGGAACAGCACAGAGCACGGCGGCTTCACAACGGGCACACCGTGGATCAATGTCACAAACAACTATAAGGAAGTTAATGCAGAGCAGGCAATCTATGATCCAGACTCCATATTTTATTTTTACAAAAAGCTCATTCAGCTCCGAAAAGAGTACGACATCATCACCCACGGAGATTATCAACTCCTGCACGAAGGCGATAAACAGCTATTTGCATACATTCGCGAATACGACGACGAAATACTCTTGGTAGTCAACAACTTCTACGAAGAAACTGCCAAATTTACTTTTTCAGGAAAACAAAAGTTAGCGGACTATCACTGTGAACTAATCCTATCGAATTACGATGATTCTGAAGCAAACCCATCTCACATAGCGTTACGACCGTATGAGTCGCTTGTTTATCATTTAAAGAAAGAATGATACACTTATTGATGGTGATGCAGAATGAAAAATAAATATCTTCAGATTTATCAGGACCTTGCAGACGATATTCGTAAGGGGAAATACGCTCCACAATCGAAACTTCCATCAGAGCATGATTTTATGGAAATGTTTGATACATCGAGAGAAACTATTCGAAAAGCATTAACGCTTCTTGCACAGAACGGGTTTATTCAAAAAGTGCAGGGGAAAGGTTCCATTGTTTTAGATGCGAAGAAATTTGATTTTCCTATTTCAGGTCTCGTCAGCTTTAAAGAGCTTGCCGACCAATTAGGAGGGAACCATCAAACCCATGTAGAGAAGTTAGAGTTAGTTACACCGACTGTTGAACTTGCAACGACCCTCAAACTCCCAACAAAGGGAAAGGTATGGGAGGTTCATCGAGTAAGGGAAATCGATGGAGAGCGAATTATCCTGGATAAAGACTTTTTTAACCAAGAATATATTACTACACTTACGAAAGAAATCTGTAAGAATTCTATTTATGAATATATTGAAAATGAATTAGGCTTAAAAATAAGTTTTGCGAAAAAAGAAATTGTTGTCGTTGAACCAACAGAAGAGGATAGAGAATTGCTGCATCTCGAGGGATTTTCCAATATCGTCGTTGTGAAAAATTTCGTCTATTTTGATGATGCAAGTATTTTTCAATATACAGAATCTCGCCATCGACCAGATAAATTTCGTTTCGTGGACTTTGCAAGACGAACACATCAATAAAAAAGGGGCTGGAAAAGTTGAAATACAACTCTTTCAGCCCCTTGTCTGTTGTTGGGTGATTTTATTAACCTGTTTTCTTCTTTAATTCTTTCACAATGGAATGTTTCAAAGTTCGGTCTTGAATCATTTCTTTTAACCAATCCTTTGGTGCTTCACCAGTTTCCTTTTTCACACGGTTGAAAAATTTCCCAAGTACATGACGTAAAACATTGGAATAATATATATGATCCATTCGTTTCGCTGTTTGTAATAGCTTCTCAATCAATGCTTGTTCTTGCATTGGAATATGTTTTACTGCTTCATAAAGGAATTCTTCAACAATGTCCTTGTGGTCATGACTTAAATAGTAATTGGAGATTTCATCAATCAGTTGTGGCTGACTTTCAATATGCTTTCCTAATATAGGGATAAGAGAATCGAATCTGTGTAGAGTTAAAAATTGGAAAGACTTTACTGGGTTTGCTTCATCCACAGCAATCCTTAGTGCGTCTATAATTAAGGAGTTTTCTGATTTACCTTCTGTTATTTGAAGAGTCAGAAGACGAGAGGGCCATAGGTGTTTAATATCTTCTAAATGCTCATCTATTAGATGTTTTTTGATGTGCTCGTTTTTCATTTTTGCATCATCTACGGATTTTAAAGAGTCCCTCAAATCGTCTTGAGTAACTTTATGACGTTTTTTTCTTTCTACGATTTGTTTGTATCTTTCTAATGCTTGAGCTGAATCTTCTGTTGTTTTGTTAGACAAGTAGAAAGAATCAAGGAATTTCCCATCATGATTAATGACTGCAAAAATAACCGGGGCATCTTGATCAAACAAGAGGACATTCTTCTTTTTTTTGCCGCTATGTTCCTCATATTTCACGACATAATAACGTTGATTTGTTCCATCCATAAATACTTTTTTTCCTAACAAGCAAGGCGTTAATGAACTCATACGCTCACCTATCCTTTCATTAATTCATATTTTTTACAGTTCAGTACGTGTATTGAAATGTGTACTTACTTTTACAATGGAGTTGAATGAAAGGAATTTTCTTAGATGTATGGTTCTTTGAATCATGCATCCTTCCGAATCACTAAATAAACGATAAGGCCAACTACAGGGAAAAATAATGTGCCTATTAAAACAACGATACTGAATTCTTTACTATTTCCATGCCGCAATGAATCTCGATAAGCCCAAATACTTGTAACGATGTTAAGTATAAATAACCCTAGGCCGATCAAGAGAAACAAAAATAGAAAAACTGGAAAATCCACCATCATCATTTTGATCTATTCCCCTTATATAAAAATTAGTTACACTCTAATGATACCTTTAATTTCTTCTTTTGAACACCGAAAACGAAAAGAAAGTTTATAGTGTCACAATATTTTAAAGGGGGAGGGGATCTTACATGAAGTTTTTCTTTGATAAAAAAAGCGAAGTTCTTTCATGATTGCAAAGAGGAACCATGAAAAAGCTTCGCTTTTAATTATATATTATCTTTGTGTACTCTTGTATCTGCTGCTTTTGCACGTGCTTGAGCTTCACGATCTTCTACATCAGCAAGTTCCTCGGAATACTCTTCCTCAATGTTTACAGAGATGTCTTCTGTGTCTTGATTGTTTGTATTAGTGCGATCTTTTTCATTATGCATAGAAGGTCACCCTTTCATCTGGTTGTTGGAAAGCTAGATTATAAATTTCCTTTTGAACGGTTAAAAGCTCGATCAGCAGCTTTAAACTCATGTTGATATAATACTTCTTGAGTTTTACTTAACACTTTTCGCTCGTCTTTAATCTTTCTTTTCTTGCTTTCCATTTCGCTCACCTCATTGTTTTATTGTCCTAACTAGTATGACCATCAACAGGAAAAGTTATACAAATGTCGACACTTTTCACATGCAGTTTTGGCTGGAGCTTCAAGGAGCACGAACGGAGAAAAGAAAGAAGAGTTGGAGTTGCATGATCGTGGTGCAATAGTTGCGAGACAATCCCAAGATTGGAAGTGGAATTGCCTCGTCGCCGCAACATCGTCATAAAGAATGAACATAAAGTACTCTATGATAATAAATCTTTAATAGCTGGAGTCAACTCAGGAAATTGGAACTGAAAATTCGCTTCTTCTAATTTTTTCGGTAAAACACGCTGGCCTTCTACAACCAACACGCTCATTTCGCCTAATGCCACACGCAGGAAGAACCCAGGAACAGGTGCCCAGTATGGGCGTCCTAACTCAGCAGCAACTGTTTTACCAAACTCTTTCATCCGTACTGGATTTGGAGCAGTTACATTAACAGGGCCTTCTAATTGCTTGTTTTCTATGCAAAAAATAAGTGTGTTTGCTACATCTTCAATGTGTACCCATGACATCCATTGTTGACCAGATCCTAAGTTTCCTCCAATAAACAATTTGAAGGGAAGTAACATTTTTTTGAGTGCGCCTTCATCTTTGTCGATCACCATTCCGAATCGGGAGAATACCACACGCACGTCGTCCGATGCCTTTGAAGCTGTATTTTCCCATTCACGAACAACCGTAGCTAGAAAATCACTGCCGGGATGACTGTCTGCCTCGGTAAAGGTGTTCTGTATGGATGTTCCGTAAAAACCGACAGCAGATCCATTTACTAGTACTTCCGGTTTCTTTTTAAGGGCTTTAATAATTCGCACAACTTCGTTTGTAGCTGAAATTCTGCTTTGTAAGATTTCTTCTTTCTTTGCTTTCGTCCAACGTCCACTATTTAAATTTTCTCCTGCTAGGTTTATGAAAGCATCAATTCCTTCTAGCTCTTTCTCGGGCGTAGAGCCTTTAGACAACCATTGAACAAACTGAACACCTTTTTTTTGTTTATTGTTAGGATTTCTTGTCAAAATATAAACGTCATGATTCAATTCAATTAATTTCGAGCTAACCGTTTTTCCTATGAATCCAGATCCACCTGCGATTGCAATTTTCATAGAAACCCCTCCTCATATAGCTAAATTATATACACCACATTCCCTTTTTAACAGAAATACGAAACATTTTTTCAAGGACCAGCTCTTACACAGACTCTGATATACTTGATAGGTTAACCACTTATTGAGGTTACGGATTTTCAGTAGACTTCCATCAAAGTGATTATTTCACCATGGAATATGAAAATACTCAATGAGTATTGATAGTATTTTTAACTATATATGCAATGGGCGCAGGTCCACGAACTCCGGTGGGAAGCAGAGTAAAGGCGAGACACCGCAGCGACGGAGTCGTGAGGAGGCTCAGCAACTCCCCACTGGAAAGGAGTGGGCTGAATCGAATGGAATAATAAACAACAAAGTTAGTATTACTAGATAGTCTGTGATACGTATTTTCAAGGTAGATATGATAGTATAAGGAGGAGGTGAGAGCATGCCCATAATATCCAAAATAACAATTGCTAAAAAAAGAAAAGATAGATTTCACGTATACATAACAGATCCAAAATCCAAGGAAGAGCAGTACGGTTTTACTGTCTCAGAGGACATTTTAATACGTCGTCACTTAAGCAAAGGATTAGAATTGTCGGAAGAAGATATTGAAACAATTCGCTCGGAGGATAATATAGATAAAGCTTTTCAAAAAACGCTAAACTATCTTTCCTATCGGATGCGCTCGGAAAAAGAGGTATTGGATTATCTAAAAGATATGGATATCCCAAACGAGAAGGCTCTACAAATTTTAGACAGACTAAAGGAGCTACAGTTTTTGGATGATCAAATGTTCGCTAATGCTTTTGTTCGAACGAAAAAAAACACACAGAAAAAAGGTCCTAAGCTTATTGAGCAAGAATTGTATGAAAAGGGAATTTCTCAAAAACGAATTGATGTAGCACTTCAAGAATATCCGCTACAAGAACAAATAGATAATGCGATTGCTGTTGCAATCAAAAAATCTTCTAGTTATCGTTCTGATGGTCTACGCATGAGAAAACAAAAGCTATATCAATTTTTGCTTCAGAAAGGATATACTTCCAATGTTATCAATGAGGCCATAGAGGTTAGTTTGAAAGAGCAAGATGTAGAAGATGTTGAATGGACGGCGCTGAATAAGCAAGGAGAAAAGGCACTTAAGAAGTTTAGTAAATATGATGAGTGGGAACAAAATCAACGGATAAAGCAGCAGTTATATCAAAAGGGCTTTACTATGGATTTAATTGACCGTTGGCTTCAGGGAAATAAAGAGAGATGAACTACATTTTTCATAAATTAGGGTGGAATAGGGGAATGTAACAAGTATGTATAGAGGTCTCTTACATGCTTTTTATACATAAGAAATACTTAACCTTCTAAAGGGGTAAAGCATAAAACCTATGTTGTTGCTATTAAGTACTTTGCGATAAGCTAAGTATTTAATAGATTTTACATAAAGAAAGGAAATGGATATGAAGACGATTGTAGCACTCACTCCTATTATATCTGTCATGTTATTTCTTGTTGTATTTCGATTTCCAGCAGTGAAAGCAATGGCAATTAGTCTATTTGCAACGGCTGTATTAGCTGTAGTTTATTGGCAAGTACCGTTTCAAATTATTGCAGCTTCCATGATTGAAGGCATCATTGTAGGTATTTCTATTTTATATATTGTTTTTGGGGCGATCTTATTATTAAATACGTTAAAACTTTCAGGAGCAATAGACACGATTCGAACGAGTTTTATGGGAATAACAGGGGATCGGAGAGTTCAATTAATTATTATTGCCTGGCTATTTGGTGCATTTATTGAAGGGGCAGCAGGATTTGGAACACCACCTGCAATTGGTGCTCCTTTACTTGTAGCGCTTGGTTTTCCACCACTAGCTGCAGTGGTTCTAGCGTTAATTGCTGATAGTAGTCCTGTTTCTTTTGGGGCTGTTGGTACTCCCGTAATTGTCGGGATTGATCAAGGGTTGCAGGAAGGCGCAACAATAACGCAAGTTGCTCAATCGTATGTAGCGGAAAGCGGAGGTATGTTTTTTTTCCTTCGAGAGATAGCTGCACAAGTGATGCAAATTGACATTATCGTTGGAACAACCATGCCTCTAATAATTGTCGCTATGCTTACTCGTTTTTTCGGGGAAAACAAATCATGGAAAGAAGGACTAGCTATCTGGAAATTTGCCATTTTTGCTGGTTTAAGTTTTACTGTTCCAGCTTTTCTCGTTGCTACGTTTTTAGGACCTGAATTCCCTTCTATCTTTGGTGGATTAGTGGGCCTAGCTATTGTGGTTCCAGCGGTGAAAAAAGGATTCTTGTTACCAAAAGAGGAATGGGATTTTCCTAAAAGAGAAAACTGGCTTGAAGGATGGATTGGTAATTTAGATGCAAATGATACGGATATGAAACCAAGAGTTCAATTGTCACTAGTAAAGGCGTGGATTCCTTACTTGCTTGTTGGCTTTATTCTTGTTTTAACACGACTAGAAGTTTTACCTTTGAAAACATTCCTAAGAAGTATTCAAGTAGGCTGGTCTGATATTTTGGGTTCCAATATAAGTGCAAATTTAGAGCCCTTTTATTTACCAGGCTTTGTTTTTCTAATCGTTGTAATTTGTACAATATTTATTCATGGAATGAGCGGTAAGATGGCCATGGCTGCATTTACACGTTCAGGTACAGCGGTTGTAGGAACTGCAATCACACTATTTACTGCCGTTCCTATGGTGCGAATTTTTATTAATTCAGGTGTAAACGAAAGTGGATTGCTCAGTATGCCACTTGAATTAGCGAACACAGTATCTGCGTTAATGGGAGGAGCTTGGCCTGTCGTTGCTCCATTCATTGGTGCGTTGGGCTCGTTTATCTCTGGTAGTGCAACCTTTAGTAACATGATGTTTTCTTTGTTTCAGACGAGTGTTGCGGATCAAATCGGAGCTGACCCTCGGCTTATCCTTTCCCTACAGATATTAGGAGCTAATGGAGGTAATATGATCTGTGTTCTAAACGTGGTTGCAGCAGCTTCTGTAGTTGGACTTGTTGGAAAGGAAGGAACGATTATAAGAATGACCATCGTTCCAATGCTCTATTACGCGATTTTTACAGGGGTAATAGGCTTAGTGTTGTCGGTGTTGAGGTGATGACACTCTTAGGGGTGGAAAAAAGTACTTTGTTTTCCATATGTCATTGGGTTTTAGCGGAAATGGAAAACAACGTGCGTTTAATTTCCGTTAAGAGCTGGGATGAGAGCAGAAATGGAAAAACACCCGAAGTTTTCCAAAACAAAATGCAAATTCCTTTTCCACAATTTGTTCTCCATTTATAATATGATTAAATGGGACTACAAAGTTTTAAGAGGGGGCCATAATGGATAAGAAATACAGTGAAATGACACACCAAGAGCTAATGGACGAAATTGCTCAACTAAAAGTAAAAGCACAAAAGGCCGAACAAATGGGGATGATCAACGAATTTGCTGTGCATGAACGTAAAATTACAATGGCACAAGCGTATATGATGGATCCATCTGTATTCAAGCCAGATGATGTTTATGAAATTAGGAATTCAGAAGCAGAAACATTTCGTATTGTTTATATGAACGGGGTATTCGCCTGGGGGCATCGAAATAATGGTCAAGAGGAAGAGGCATTGCCAATTTCCTTGTTGGGATCGAAAAAGTAGTAAAAAGCTTCTGGAGCAAAGCAGATGATTTGAAGGTAAAAAGTATCAAAAGGTCGGAATGACCCTTTGATACACACAACAAATCGAAGCTCTTACTCATTTTCTCTATGAGAAGATGCTTGCATTCTTTCCGCTGGATGAGTATTTATGGTTCCATCTGCTCTTCGTGAAGCATATTGAGCCTTTGCTCGTGGTACACCATCAATGTCCTTATGATGTGGAAAACCTTTTGCTTTATTTCGCAATGAAATACCCTCCTTCAATTGTAGGAAGTAACAAACTTCCATGGAAAACCACACTGTTTTTCCGAAAAAAAGTTTAATGGAGCATTTATAGTGTGCGATGCTTACAAAATAAAATGAATTGTAATTCTTGACAAGGGGGTTCAAAAAGGTGAATGATTATTTCGAAAGATTAACAAATCGGTTGTTGGAGCACAATGACAACATGTCTTACTCGGAAGCAAGAACGTGGATTGAACTCTTATGGGAAGATTTTGAATCCACTTACGCGAAAGCTGGACACAAATATAAAGGGAAAGATATGACAGAAAAAGTCTTATTAGAATGGATAGATCACTACGGACCTCGGCTTCATGAAGTGCTGCTAGAGAAGCCGAAATACCGTGAGTTGTTTGAAAAAAAACGTTTTTATCATTAAGAGGGAAAAGGGTGTCTAAAAGGTTACAATCAACCTTTCGGACACCCTTTTGTTAGGTGGGTATAAATTCCAATTTCCGCTGAAGTGTTTCTGTGTTATAAATCCATCCCGTATAAGAAGAGAGTATATTCAAGTTTGAATCAAGACGAACGATAGCGATAAAGGGATAGTGTCCTTTGCTGCGATATCGTAAATCAACAAATTTTACTGTATAGCCATGATCCTCTTCTGTAACTTCCCACCTATAGGCAGGGGAAAAAGATAGAAATGCTTTTAGGTTAGCATCGTCTTTACGTGCCGCATTGATGATTTCATCATCTGGTATTGGTTCAAATGGATATGTTTCAAAATACTGGACGTCTAAACCTCGCACCTTGGCAACATGCATTTTTTCCTTCGTTCGAATTACAACATGCCAAGAACTCCAACGGAACGTAGGTGAAATAAAGATATGAGTGGAATCAGGATGTTTTCTTTTTAACTCTTCATACACTTTGCGATGGGTCCAAATACGCCATAAATAATAGCCAATTATGATAATGTACATAGTAAGGAATGTCCAGCCAGGGTCTGATCCAAATCTCCACATGACAATACCTATGATATGTGCAATGAAAATGAAGGGATCAAAAATATTAATAATCCCTAATGCAATCCATTTATCTTGTATTGGTGCTAATGCTTTTGTTCCATAAGCATTAAAGATGTCGACAAACACATGTAAAAACACTGCTAAAAATGTCCACATAAACAAGTGGAATAGCTGAATATTTGGCATTAATGATCCTAATAAAAGGGTAATTGCTGTTGGCCAAATAAACAAAAATGGTATAGAGTGGGTGACGCCACGATGATTTCGGATGTAAACAGCATTATTTTTTAACTTCAAAATAGTATCAAAATCTGGCGCTTGAGATCCGACAATGGCTCCAATCATAACTGCTTGGGTCATAGCGGGGTTGCTTGAAACAACTGGATCAAGTGTTGCTAATCCTCCGATAGCGACCCCCATCACCACATGTGTTCCTGTATCCATTTTCTTCACTCCTTGATGATGAGAATGGGGTTTCTTGATACAATAATACAATGAAGAAGTAAATTGTATATGTAATTTAGATTTGAGCTTCGTAAATTTCCGAAACACGTGAACAATTTTCTATATCTTTATTATTACCCAAAATAGATAGTTTTCAAAAGGAGAATATTGAATGAATCAACAAATTCAAGTTTTTATGGAATATAAAATTAAGCCTGAACTCGTAAAAGAATACGAACAAGCGATGGAAAAAATCGGTGCAGAAGTTGGGGATTATGAAGTGACTGATTTCCAGTGGTATAAAGCAGCCGATCAAGGAGCTTTGTATGTAGAAATGTATAAGGTTCCTACAATGTCTCATTACAACTCTATAAAAAAATGGAGAAAAGACAAGGACCACCCTGTGTTTGGAAAACTAAACGAGTATGTGCCAGGTGGCATTGAAAAGGTACATTGCTGGGCATTTTTGAAAAAATAGAAAAATCACCTTTTTAAACATATGAGGAGGAACCAATAAGTGTCAACAAATGAAGTACTTACGGAGTGGAACATCGAAGAATTTCAACAAGACCTTCTAGAGTGGTACAACGAAAACAAACGTGATTTACCTTGGAGAAGAGAAAGAGATCCATATAAAATCTGGGTATCTGAGATTATGCTACAGCAAACAAAGGTAGCAACTGTTATTCCGTATTTTGAACGATTCATGAGTCTTTTTCCAACGGTGGAAGACTTGGCAAACGCGGAAGAAGAGAAGGTATTAAAGGCATGGGAAGGTTTAGGATATTATTCTCGCGCGAGAAACCTCCACCAAGCGGTGAAAGAAGTGAAAGAAACGTATGGAGGAAAAGTACCTGACAACTCTGAAAAAGTACATCAGCTAAAGGGTGTTGGCCCATATACGGCTGGGGCGATCTTAAGTATTGCCTATAATATTCCCGCACCTGCGGTAGATGGAAATGTGATGCGAGTATTATCGCGAATTTTTCTCATCGAAGACGATATTATGAAGGTCTCAACTCGGAAAAAGTTTGAGAGTATAGTTGTAGAAATTATTTCTCAAGAAGATCCTTCCTCCTTTAACCAGGCAATGATGGAATTAGGAGCAACCATTTGTACTCCAACTTCACCTGCATGTTTAATCTGTCCAGTACAGACTCATTGCAAAGCCCGTGAAGAGGGAGTGCAAGAATCCCTTCCAGTGAAAAAGAAGAAGACACCTCCAGTGGGGAAAAATATGAAAGCAGTAGTTATTACGAATGAAAAAGGACAAGTACTTATCGAGAAACGACCTGATTCCGGATTACTAGCAAAGCTTTGGCAGTTTCCAAATATGGAGTCATATGAACAAGGCATTACGGACCTTACTGCTTTTTTGGAAAAACAAGGTGGTGTTACTGTGGAAATAGGTCCAGATGTTGTCCAGAAGGTAAAACATGTTTTTTCCCATATAGTATGGGAAATTGATGTGTATGTAGGATCTCTTTCTAAGATCAGTGATGAAAGTAAGTTTTCAGAGAGCTCTATGGTGTTTGTCGATATGAATGATGTAGATCAATATGCCTTTCCAGTTTCGCATCAAAAAATTGCGGTAGGTGTTTTAGGAGGAGGAAAGTAAATGGATTTAGGATTGGAGAATAAACGAGTACTCGTTACTGGCGGATCAAAAGGTATCGGAAAAGGAATTGCGGAAGCATTTTTAGCAGAAGGTGCGAAGGTAGCAGTTGTAGCGAGAGGGAAAGAAGCGTTAGATAAAGTGAAGGGTGAATTCCCAGAGGTCGAGACGATATCAGCTGATTTGTTGGAGAAGTCAAGTCGGGAAGCAGCATTTCAACAATTTGTTTCTACGTTTGGAGGTATAGACATCTTAATTAATAATGTTGGGGGAAGTAATGGGTCTACAACGATGGAAACTTCCCTGGACTTGTTTGAGGAAGCGATGAATCTAAACTATTTTTCGGCGGTTCACTTTAGTCAGCTAGCTGTTCCATATATGAAGGATGCAAAAGAGGGGGCGATTGTAAACATTTCTTCTGTGTTCGGACGAGAATCAGGAGGAAAGCCCACGTATAATAGCGCAAAGGCTGCAATGATTTCCTTCACGAAGTCATTGGCTGATGAATTAATAACAGATGGTATTCGAGTAAATGGTGTTGCCCCTGGATCCATTCTTCACCCAACAGGAAACTGGCAAAGAAGGATAGAAGAGAATCCAGAAAAAATGGCGCAGTTTGTGAAAGATGAAATTCCTGCAGGGCGTTTTGGAACGGTAGAGGAAATTGCGGATGTAGTAGTTTTTTTATCTTCGAAACGAGCAAGCTGGGTAGTAGGCGCAACACTCAACGTTGATGGTGGACAGTCAAAGTCGAATTTTTAGGCTGGTGATTTGAGGAGGGGGCTCTCATGTGGAGGCTCTCTTTTTTTGAGAGGTTTTGACTAGGTCATTTTGTAGGCGCTACCGTGGTAGCGCCTACCGGAGTCGCAGGTTAAATCCGCGAGTAAGAGCGAGTATGAGGGAGCTTTTGACTAGGTCCATTTGTAGGCGCTACCGTGGTAGCGCCTACCGGAGTCGCAGGTTAAATTCGCGAGCATGCGCGAGTATGAGGGAGCTTTTGACTAGGTCGCTTTGTAGGCGCTACCGTGGTAGCGCCTACCAGAGTCGCAGGTTAAATCCGCGAGCATCCGTGAGTATGAGGGAGCTTTTGACTAGGTCCATTTGTAGGCGCTACCGTGGTAGTGCCTACCGGAGTCGCAGGTTAAATTCGCGAGTATGCGTGAGTATGAGGGAGCTTTTGACTAGGTCGCTTTGTAGGCGCTACCGTGGTAGCGCCTACCGGAGTCGCAGGTTAAATCCGCGAGCATGCGCGAGTATGAGGGAGCTTTTGACTAGGTCGCTTTGTAGGCGCTACCGTGGTAGCGCCTACCGGAGTCGCAGGTTAAATCCGCGAGCATCCGTGAGTATGAGGGAGCTATAACTAGATGCTATTTCAGCCAACCCTGATTGAGAATCTTTCAGTCAAAAACAGCCAACAATATTGTTCTACAGTGTGTTTTCTTTAGTTTACATAATCAAAAAGTAGCACCGGATTGATCGTTTTCGAATGTTTAGGTGTATCGGTGTGAAATATTTTGAACGAAAGTGAAAGAAAATGATTGATTTTTGAAAGCGTTACAATTATACTGAAAATACAAAGTGAGGAGAGGGATAACAAATGCTCACATTTGAGAGACAACAATTTATATTGTCATTGTTAGAAGAAAAGGAAATTGTGAAAATACAGGAATTAGTAGATGCTACCAATGCTTCTGAATCTACTATCCGAAGAGATCTGACTGAATTAGAAAACAGCAGACAGTTAAAGAGAATTCATGGTGGTGCAAAGCTAGTCGCAAACAAAATAGAAGAGCCAACCATTGAAGAGAAAGAAACGAAATATAATGCAGAAAAAGAAGCGATTGGGGAATATGCTGCTTCTTTGATTAAAAAAGGCGATAGCGTATTTATCGATGCAGGTACGACAACAAAGGCAATGATTCCATACTTGCGGGATAAAGATATCGTGATTGTCACGAATGGGTTAAACATCCTAACAATAGCATTGCAGAACAACATAAAAACCTATATTGTCGGTGGTTTAGTGAAAAGTGGCACCCATGCAATGATAGGAAGAGGCGCGATGGAATCGTTACAAATGTATCAATTCGATAAAGCGTTTATTGGAACAAATGCATTGGATGTGGTCCATGGTTTTACAACACCGGACCCAGAAGAAGCTCATGTAAAAGAATTGGCAATAACAAGAGCAAACAAAGCGTTTGTAGTTGCTGACCATTCGAAATTTGATGATTCGACTTTTTCGAAAATTGCGGATCTAACAAAAGCGACGATTATTACCTCTAGTTATGTAGAAGAGGAGATCATTGTGCCGTATGAAAAAATGACAGAAGTAAAGGTGGTAGATGTGAAATGATTTATACACTTACATTAAATCCATCTGTTGATTATATTGTTTCCGTTGAAAACTTTGAATTAGGGAAAACGAACAGAACATCATCAGAGATGAAAAATCCAGGAGGAAAAGGAATTAACGTTTCCAGGGTTTTAAACAACTTAAATATAAAAACAAAAGCTTTTGGTTTTGTTGGTGGCTTTACAGGTAGATTCATTAAAGACGCGTTACGAAACGAGCAAATAGAAACGGACTTCATCGAGGTAGATGGAGATACAAGAATAAATGTGAAATTAAGAACCGAGCAAGAATCTGAGGTAAACGGACGCTCGCCAATAATTCATGAAGAACAAGTAAACAAATTAAAAGAGCAACTTCAACATCTCGAAGCTGGAGATTACTTGATTTTAGCAGGAAGCCTTCCTGAATCTTTACCAAAAAACTTTTACTTTGAGCTAATGAATGAGCTTGAGGGAAAAGGCATCTACACAATTTTGGATACAAGTGGTGATGCACTATCTGAAAGCATACATGCGAAACCATTTTTAATAAAACCAAATCATCATGAGCTAAATGAGTTATTTGGAAAAAGTCACGAATCAATAGAAGAGATTGTGGAATCAGGCAAACAGCTAGTGAAACAAGGCGTTCAAAATGTCATTGTTTCTATGGCTGGAGATGGTGCACTTCTTATCAACGAAGAAAATGTACTATTTGGTAACGTGCCAAAGGGAACGGTGAAAAATTCCGTCGGTGCTGGTGATTCTGTAGTAGCTGGTTTTATCGCTTCATATCATCAACATCAGGATATAGAGAAAGCATTTCAATTTGGAATTGCTTCAGGTAGTGCTACAGCCTTTTCTGACGGATTTTGTACAGAAAAAAACATTAATGAGCTTCTCCAACAAATTTCTATAAAACATTTATAAAAAGGTGGGTGTATTCAATGAGAATTTCTGAATTATTACTGAAGGAGACGATGATTTTAGATTTGAGATCGTCAACAAAAAACGATGTAATTGAAGAACTTGCTAGTGAATTAGACAGAGCGGGGCGCTTGAAAGATAAAAGTAAGTTCATTGAAGCAATTCATGAAAGAGAACAACAAACAACTACGGGGATTGGAGATGGAATTGCAATTCCTCATGCAAAAACCAGCGCGGTAAAGCATCCAACGATTGTGTTTGGTAGGTCTCACAAAGGAATAGATTATGATTCGTTAGATGGAAAACCTAGCCACTTATTTTTTATGATAGCTGCAAGTGAAGGAGCAAATAATGCACATTTACAAACATTATCACGCCTGTCCACTTTACTAATCGACGAAGATTTCAGACGTATATTGATGAAAGCGAATTCAAAAGAAGAGGTTTTAACGGCAATCAATGAAAAAGAGAAAGAAAAATTAGCATCTGAAGAGAATGATGTAAAGATGAGTGACTCGAAAGAAAAGTTTGTTGTTGCAGTAACTGGTTGTCCTACTGGAATCGCACATACGTATATGGCTGCTGACTCTCTTAAAGATAAGGCAAAAGCTCTTGGTATTAAGATTAAGGTAGAGACGAATGGTTCCGATGGTGTGAAAAATAGATTAACAGATGAAGAGATTCGTAAAGCAGATGCAATAATTATTGCGGCGGACACAAAAGTAGAAAAAGAACGATTTGCTGGAAAGCGTTTAATTGAAGAACCTGTAACTGCAGGAATTCGTAAACCGGAAGAATTATTGAAACGAGCGATTAGTGGTACTGCTCCTGTTTTCCAAGGAGAGGGTGGAAGCTCTACTAGTGAAAGTGGAGAGAGAAAGAAATCTGGATTCTACAAGCACTTGATGAATGGTGTATCAAACATGCTCCCATTCGTTGTAGGTGGAGGTATTTTAATCGCAATATCCTTCTTCTTTGGAGTTGAAGCATTTGATCCGGACAGTCCGGAATTCCATCCTTTCGCACAGTTATTAATGGATATTGGTGGCGGAAATGCGTTCTATCTAATGGTCCCAGTACTTGCTGCATTTATCGCAATGAGTATAGCTGATCGTCCCGGTTTCGCACCTGGTATGGTTGCTGGTTTGATTGCGTCGACTGGTGGCGCAGGGTTCTTAGGTGGTATTATTGCAGGTTTCTTAGCTGGTTATTTAGTAGAGTTACTAAAAGTTATTTTTAAATCAATGCCACAATCGTTAGCTGGTATTAAAACAATTTTACTTTATCCGTTATTTGGTATCTTCTTATCTGGTTATATTATGATGGAATGGATCATCGGTCCTGTAGGCTGGTTCAATACAACTCTAGAAAACTGGTTATCTGGAATGGGTACTGGAAACATCGTTTTACTTGGATTATTACTTGGTGCAATGATGGCAGTAGATATGGGTGGTCCAATTAACAAAGCAGCGTTCACATTTGGTATTGCAATGATCGATGCAGGAAACTTCGCTCCACATGCGGCGATCATGGCTGGTGGAATGGTTCCACCACTTGGAATTGCTTTAGCTACCACTTTATTTAAAAATAAGTTTACGAAGCAAGAAAAAGAAGCAGGGAAAACGAACTACATTATGGGTGCGTCATTTATTACAGAGGGTGCAATCCCATTTGCAGCAGCAGACCCTGGTCGTGTAATCCCATCGATTATTGTTGGTTCTTCCGTTGCTGGTGGTTTAGCAATGTTATTCGGCAACACACTGATGGCACCTCATGGTGGATTGTTCGTAGTATTTGTTGCAGTTGGAAACTGGCCACTATACTTGTTGGCGGTATTAATCGGTGCAGTGATAACAGCATTAATGATTGGTTTTTGGAAAAAGCCAGTTGATTTGAAGTAGGGTCGGTTTGGTTGGATAAGGACGACGAGGCATTATGCCTGGTCGTCTTTTTTGCAGCTTAAGAAAGCAACTTTATTAGACATGGAAGGATGTCTTCAACGAGTAAATGGTATATAATACGGTTTAATTTCCGTTTTGACTTTATTTCGATGTTGAAAAGGAAATTAAACTCAAATATTTTCTATTTCAACTTTGTTTTCACATCAAATGTTCTTTAACAAACATTAACTATTAGCTATAATGACCGAACAGAGAAAACTAGCTAGCTCGGTAACGATGAAGCCACCAAGAAGCCACCATAAGGCCACTGTGGTATCACCCTAAAGCCTCCATGATGCACCCCCGTCAACAATCCCAGTTCTTTGGCTAATGAAGGGTCTTGCTTGAAGTTACTAAAATGTATTTCCCCCCTGCATCGGTTTTCAAAACAGAAATACTCCTCGCCAAAATAATTGTAATGTTCCCCAAATATTAAGTGATAATAAGAGAAGGATGTGTTAGATTGAATGGTAGATATCCATTCATTTACATTCCTTCGATACCCGAAATATGCTACTATTAGTTTTAGTTAAAACATAGGAGGTTTTTTAAAAGATGGTCTCATTTGATAGTTCTTATTATCCTTATGCTGCTCAAAGAAACGTTACATACGGCAAGAATGGAATGGTTGCGACATCACAACCACTAGCAGCTCAGGCTGGTCTTGATATTTTGAAAAAAGGTGGCAATGCAATTGATGCGGCGATCGCTACTGCGGCATGTCTAACAGTTGTTGAACCTACATCCAATGGTATTGGTGGAGACGCGTTTGCACTCGTTTGGACAAAAGGAGAGCTACACGGATTAAACTCGAGCGGTCCAGCGCCAGCTGCGATCTCCATTGAAAAACTGAAGGAACGAGGAATTGATGAAATTCCAAAGTTCGGATGGATTCCAGTAACTGTGCCTGGTGCTCCTGCTGCATGGGGAGAGCTCTCGAAAAAATTTGGTAAGCTTCCACTGACGGAGGTACTAGAACCGGCAATAAATTATGCTCGCAACGGATACCCATTGAGTCCAACTTTAGCTCACTATTGGAATGGCGCAGCAAAGGCATACAAAAATGCGTTGAGCGGTAAAGAGTTTGATAGCTGGTTTGAAACATTTACACCGAATGGAGAAGCACCGAAAGTAGGAGAGGTATGGAAATCGGAAGGTCATGCTACAACACTAGAAGCGATTGCAGAGACAAATGCTGAAGATTTTTACACTGGTGAACTTGCAGAAAAAATGGATGCTTACTCAAAACAATATGGTGGCTACTTATCAAAACAAGATTTAGCTGCATTCAAACCAGAGTGGGTAAAACCAATTAGTGTAAATTATAAAGGCTACGACGTGTGGGAAATTCCTCCGAACGGTCAAGGGATGATCGCCCTAATGGCTCTGAATATGCTGAAAAATGATGAGTTCCAAGCTCGTGATGAAGTAGACACATTCCATAAGCAAATCGAAGCGATGAAGCTTGCATTTGCAGATGGTGAAAAATATATTACGGAAGAGTCAGAAATGTCCGTTGCAGTTTCCCAATTATTAAGTGAGGAATACGGAAAAGAGCGACGTGCTCTAATCGGAGACGAAGCACTAACACCAACTGCAGGTGAGCCTTCTAAAGGCGGAACGGTATACTTAGCAACAGCGGATGGAGAAGGAAATATGGTTTCCTTTATTCAAAGTAACTACATGGGCTTTGGTTCTGGCCTAGTTGTTCCAGGCACAGGGATTTCGTTACAAAACCGTGGCCACAATTTCAGTCTAGATCCTAACCACGATAATGCATTAAAGCCAGGGAAACGAACGTATCATACGATTATCCCAGGCTTTTTAACAAAAGGAAATGAAGCTGTTGGTCCATTCGGCGTAATGGGAGGATTCATGCAGCCACAAGGTCACATGCAAGTTGTCATGAATACCATCGACTTTGGACTTAACCCGCAAGCTGCATTAGATGCACCAAGGTGGCAGTGGATGAAAGATAAGCACGTTATGCTTGAGCAAGCAGTACCAAATCATATAGCTGTTGCCTTGTCTGGCAAAGGCCACAACATTCAGGTTACCCATCAATCAGGCAGTTTCGGTAGAGGGCAAATTATCTGGAGAGATCCGAAGACAGGAGTTTTAGCCGGGGGAACCGAATCAAGAACGGATGGTTCCATCGCTGTTTATTAATACACTTTTTTTGGGAAAAATAACGTGAAATAATGAATAAAATATTTTGGGAAAAATATAGTAGAAAAATGAAAACGTTGAGCGCCTAAACAAAGGCGCTTGCGTTTTGCATCTAGAAATTGTCTTTCCTAAAAAAGTTAAAAGTATAAGACAAACAAAGGCTTTCGCAATGAATGTAGTGATAAGCCCAGAGTTTTTCTAAGTAAATGAAGGAGCAATAGTATGAGTCAAGCTCAAATTTTTATGGCATTTTTACGAGTAGGGCTGTTAGGATATGGCGGTGGGCCAGCCTCCATCCCTCTTTTTCACAAAGAAGTTGTCGAACGTTATAAGAGTATGACAAGTGAAGAGTTTGCTGACATTTTAGCAATTGGTAATACGTTACCAGGACCTATCGCAACAAAGATGGCAGGTTATATCGGATATCGTGTAGGTGGCGTACTTGGAATGTTTAATGCAGTTATAGCATCCGTTTTTCCTACTGTAATTTTAATGATAATTCTACTAACTTCCTTAGCATCATTTCGAGAATATACATGGGTTCGCGGGATGACCCACGGAGTAATTCCTGTCGTTGCAGTGATGATGGGGGTTTTAACATGGAGCTTCATAGACAGCTCAAATAAGGCATTCGGGTGGATGAAAGTCATTTTTCTTCTGGTCTTTTCTTTTCTTTTTATTGAAATTTTGAATTTGCACCCGGCCATTGTTATCGGTGGTTTAATACTTTTCGTATTTTTGAAGAAACCGTCAAAAGCTGCTACGAAGAAAAAGGACGGTGAAACGTCATGATCTATTGGGAGATATTTTTAGCATTTTTTATCCCTGGCATTGTGGGCTACGGTGGAGGTCCTGCAACCATTCCTCTTATTGAGTATGAAGTAGTACACCGTTACGGCTGGATGTCCGTAGAGGAATTTGGGGAAGTATTAGCACTTGGAAATGCTCTACCTGGCCCAATCGCAACGAAAATGGCGGGATATATAGGCTTTGAGCAAGGGGGGATTTTAGGTGCTTCTGTAGGACTATTTGCTACCATAGCTCCATCGCTTATTTTAATGGTTATCTTACTAAGTATCTTATATAAATTTAAGGATTCACCAAAGGTAAAGCTATTGTCCAATATCGTGCGTCCGACAATTGCTGTGCTTTTAGGGATGCTTACCATTCGGTTTGTTGAAACTTCATATTTAGAAAGTGGATGGCTACAAACAATCTTTTTACTAGGAGTAAGCTATTATCTTTTGGAAAAAAAGAAGGTGCACCCTGCATATGTGATTTTAGGTGCGTTAGTATATGGAGCGGTATTCTTAGCACCAGCGGGGTAGAGTGACAGAGATTGGTGTTATTGTGAACAACCAGATAGTCTAAATGTATACGTTATTAATGAGGGACCTGAACTCTTCTTCAGGACCCTTATTTTAGGTGGAAATTTATATTATATGAACATATATACAGTAATGCCTAGGAATAACCACGCGGCGCCATCAAGTAGATATAGGAGATATTGCTTTTCTTGTTTCTTAAATAAATATTGTTCTACACTAAATAATAAATTTATTAGTACTCCTAAGAATGGGAACAAAAGAAAGGGGTTTGCATTGTCATAGAGAACACCAAAGAGTACAAAGCTTATTAGCATAAGATAAAATAGAATTGCGAAGCTTTTCCTTTCATGTTTGTAGCCCCAAGTTCTTTTCGGTATATGTAACTTTTGCTTTACTAACCGTCCAATGAAAAACCATAACAAGGTAATTACGAAAATACTTACCCAAATCATAGAAACACCTCCTGAATAAAGTGTACCATATCTTCCATATGATGGGTTTTATTAAGGACTCTATTTTCACTTCAGGATGCCACTAAGTTCAAAGAAGAAACTTGTTGTTTTTAACAATAAAAATGGCCCTGTTCAAATGAACGGAGCCATTATATTAATTAGGACCTTTATGGTATGAGTACGATACTGCCGTTCAGGGTGTGGGCTTCTATCGCTTGATGAGCTTTCGCTGCTTCTTCAAAGGGATAGGTTGCTCCAACATGTGAATGGATGGTCTTTTGTGATAGTAAGCTACTAATTTCCTCTCCAGCCTTCACTAATTCTCCTTTAGGAGCAGTAAATAAAAGTACGCCCATTAAAGACGCGTGCTTTTGGTTCAAGACTCGCCAAGGTAATATAGGGGCATTATTTTTCGGGGAGCCGATGGTGATGATTCGTCCACCTACTTTGATTATCTCTAAATCAGACTCCATATTTTCACTTAAGGACATATCTAGAATGACGTCTACGCCATCCGTAATTCCTTTCACCTTTTCAACAACATCTTCTTCTGTATATAAAATTCCGTAATCAGCGCCAGCTTTTTTGCAAAGCTCGAGTTTTTCTTGTGTACTGGCAGTAGCAATAACCTTTGCTCCTGCACGTTTTGCGAGTTGAATTGCTGCGTTACCAACTGCGCCTGCACCGCCATAAATGAGTACGAATTCTCCTGGCTGGACTTTAGCACGGAAATGAAGCGACAAGTGAGCTGTCATAAATGGCATTGCCAGTGCAGCACCTTCGACTTCTGAAACAAAATCTGGTAGAGGAAAAACTTGATCTGTGGAAACAACAACGTATTCTGCGCATGTTCCAGGTATATTCGTGCCCCACACTTTATCGCCTATTTTATATTCTGTCACTTTTTCTCCTACTTCAACAATCGTTCCACCTAAATCAAAATGAGGGATGTGAGGAAAAGATGGTACTTGTCTTATCCCTTTTCGGAAGTATGTATCAACCGGATTGATAGCGCTGCCTCCTACTTTTATTAAAACTTCATTTTCCTTAGGCGATGGATTACTCATTTCTTTTACTTGTAAAACTTCAGGACCTCCGTATTGCTCATAAACAACTGCTTTCATATAAGCCCCCACTCCCAACATTTGGATTTATCTATATTGTATAGGCTTTTATAAAAGAAATCACGATTTATTGATAAGGGGAAGCAATAAATCGTGTAAAAATAGAACATGTTATTTTTCCAAAAGCCTAAGCTCTAGTCAAAATGAATTCTCGTTCCACTCGTCCATGTTGCTTCTGTGTGAGTTAATCCACCACGATCCATCAGTTCAACCACGATTTCATTATGAATGGTTACACCTTCTGAATTGAGATAAGGAACCATTTGCTGTAAGCTGTGGTGAAAATAAGCTAATTCTTTTTCCGTCCATTCGGATTTAGGTAACATGGATAGTTCTGTAAAGTCACGCCCAACGTACATAGAATTACCTCCTTGAATGTTAAACTATTTCTAGTTTTCCTAGATGATTGTCTACATATTCGATATAATGAGGTCGATAACTGGATACATAACCAAAATTAAGATAATACATTGATTGTTAATGGAGGGTATATTTGATGAGCGAAAAAAAAGTGGCACTTATTACGGGAAGTAGTAGGGGAATTGGAAAACGAATTGCGATGAAATTAGCAGAAAAAGGCTACAATATCGTTTTAAATTACGCGCGAAGTCGTTCGAAAGCGGAAGAAGCAGCTGCTGAAATTGAGAAGTTGGGAGTGGAAGTACTAACCTTTAAAGCGAATATTGCCAAAAAAGAAAAAGTAGAAGAGATGTTCCAAGCGATAGATGAAAAATTTGGAAGAATGGATATTTTAGTTAACAATGCTGCGTCTGGTGTTTTGAGACCACTGTTGGAACTAGAGGAAAGTCATTGGGATTGGACAATGGATATTAACAATAAAGGGATGCTGTTTTGTTCGCAGCTAGCTGCAGAGCGTATGAAAAATGCTGGAAATGGAGGAGCAATTGTCAGTTTAAGTTCGTTAGGGTCACAGAGGTATTTGAAAAACTATACAACAGTAGGAGTTTCTAAGGCTGCTGTAGAGGCTCTAACACGTTATTTGGCAGTAGAACTTGCTCCCTTTCAAATTCGAGTGAATGCAGTGTCTGGAGGTGCTGTAGACACAGATGCTCTTACACACTTTCCAAATCGTGAAGAACTATTGAGTGATGCTATCAGTAGAACTCCTGCTGGGCGGTTGGTGGAACCCGATGATTTAGCTGATGCAGTATTATTTTTACTTTCGGAAGAAGCCAAAATGATTTGTGGACAAACTATTGTTGTTGATGGTGGGATTTCATTATTGACGTGACGTTTTTGAAGGGGTAAATCAGACAAAAAAAGGAGAAAATTGGTATCGTTATATAACTTAGTGTTAGTACTGCATTTCATTAAAGTCTTAAAAATTTGTTTAAAAAATGACGTTTTTTTTTCGGATAAAAAATTACCTCGTGGAGATGATAATCTCTGTGGAGGTGATACAAGATGGCAAAGCGAGCTTCTAAAACGAACGCACAGCAAGTACGTCAACAAAATGCACAATCTGCACAAGGGCAAAGCAATAACTATGAATTTGCTAGTGAGACTGATGCACAAGAAGTACGTCAACAAAACCAACAATCTGCACAACGTAAGCAACAAGCTTCTTCTAAACAACAGTAATATCTTATGCTAATGTAATTCATTAGTGTCCTAGCACCCCTTTTTCCTATTCGGAAAAAGGGGTGTTTTTAATGTTGGGAAAGGCTTGATGGGTGCTCGAATTAGGAAGGATTAGGTGAGTGGGGAATAATAAATGGTGCCAAAGTGACCGAACGAGGAAGAAAGGGGTGGATTGGGTAACTATGGAGGAGTTAAAGTGACCGAACGAGGAAGCAAAGGAGAAGTTGGGTAACAATGGAGGTGTTAAAGTGCCCGAACGAGGAAGAAAAGGGTGGATTGGGTAACAATGGAGGAGTTAAAGTGACCGAACCAGCAAGAAAAGGAGAAGTTGGGTAACAATGGAGGAGTTAAAGTGACCGAACCAGGAAGAAAAGGATGGTTTGGGTAACAATGGAGGAGTTAAAGTGACCGAACGAGGAAGAAAAGGGTGGATTGGGTAACAATGGAGGAGTTAAAGTGACCGAACGAGGAAGAAAAGGAGAAGTTGGGTAACAATGGAGGAGTTAAAGTGACCGAACGAGGAAGAAAAGGGTGGATTGGGTAACTATGGAAGAGTCAAAGTGACCGAACGAGGGAGAAAAGGAGAAGTTGGGTAACAATGGAGGAGTCAAAGTGACCGAACGAGGAAGCAAAGGAGAAGTTGGGTAACAATGGAGGAGTTAAAGTGACCGAACCAGGAAGAAAAGGATGGTTTGGGTAACAAAGGAGGAGTTAAAGTGACCGAACAAGGAAGAAAAGGAGAAGTTGGGTAACAATGGAGGTGTCAAAGTGACCGAACGAGGGAGAAAAGGAGAAGTTGGGTAACAATGGAGGTGTCAAAGTGACCGAACCAGGAAGAAAAGGATGGTTTGGGTAACAATGGAGGAGTTAAAGTGACCGAACGAGGAAGAAAAGGAGAAGTTGGGTAACAATGGAGGTGTTAAAGTGACCGAACCGGGAAGAAAAGGATGGATTGGGTAACAATGGAGGAGTTAAAGTGACCGAACCAGGAAGAAAATGCGAAGTTGGGTAACAATGGAGGTGTTAAAGTGCCCGAACGAGGAAGAAAATGCGAAGTTGGGTAACAATGGAGGTGCCAAAGTGACCGAACGAGGAAGAAAAGGATGGTTTGGGTAACAATGGAGGTGTTAAAGTGACCGAACCAGCAAGAAAATCCGACCTAGTCAATGCCTATTTCTAATAATCATTTTAAAATTTGGAAATCAATAGTATAATGAAGTTGAATTGAAGAAAGAAAAGGGTAAAGTGTATATATGTGCTAGAGAGGATTACCAACTTTAACCACTAGATGGTGGGAGGGATATAATGTTCTTTTGGAAAAGTGGGAAAAACAAGAAGAAAGAAGATGATGGGAAGTCAAAAGAGATACCTATAGTCACTGTTACGATTGATGATGTGAGAAAGGCAGTAAATGATTATGCCTCCAATCTCCCTAAAGGAGTTTCGCTTCGAAGTATCGTGTTAGATACTCATGAAATTGACTTTAATTTACTTCACACCCACTTAGGCGGAAAACCAGATAAGAATTTCTACATGTCAAAAGAGACATTTGAAATTTTTGAAGAACAAGAATACCCTAAATACATCGATTTATGTCAAATTGCTTGTGATCAATATTTTTTGGAAAAAGGAGAGTATCCCATAACTCCCGGAGATCCATATCAACAGATTAGTTATTTTAAGCTGAAAGATTATTTAACCAAGAAACCACCGTTTGATCTATACTTACATGCAAAAGATCGAATGGTTACCCACCGTGCTTCAAGATAATTAATTAAGAAAGGAGAAGAAATGTGAGTTTTCCCAAGACAGGCAGTAACATACAAGTACATAGCTATAAGCACAATGGGCAGCTTCATCGTGTTTGGGAAGAAACGATAATATTAAAAGGAACTTCTCATGAAGTGATTGGTGGAAATGACAGGATTATGGTTCAAGAGTCAGATGGAAGACAGTGGAGAACGAGAGAACCTGCAATCTGCTATTTTACCGCTCATAATTGGTTTAATGTGATTGGAATGATACGAAATGACGGGATTCATTATTATTGTAATTTAGGAACCCCATTTACATATGATGACGAAGCATTAAAATATATTGATTATGACTTAGATATTAAAGTGTTTCCGGATAAAACGTACAAGCTGTTAGATGAAGATGAATTTGCTCTACATAAAAATCAGATGAACTACCCGGATGAAGTGGAGGTTATTCTCCGTCGTAGTGTGGACGAGCTCGTATCTTGGGTAGGACAACAAAAAGGTCCTTTTGAGCCAGGTTTTATTGAGTATTGGTACGAAAGATTTTTACAATATCGCTAGAAGTTTCTGCATATAATACAAGGGAGGACGGTTAAATAAACAAAACCGTCTTTTTCTTTTTGGATCAAGTAGGTTCAAAAGTAATCATGTCCATTCACGACGACCGAAGAATAAAAAAGAAAAGATTATCATCAGCCCTTCCAATTATCGAAACACACAAACCAGCTATAATAAAGCATAATTGATATTCTTTCTTTCGGGAGGAAATAGTAGAAAAAAACAGTGTGAAAGTAAGATTAGGGGTGTCAGCTTGGATAGTATAAAACGTTATTTAAAATTTATAAAACCTTATTGGAAACAAATAATTATAACCATTTTAATTGGATTATTTAAATTCGGAATTCCTCTTATGATTCCTCTTGTATTAAAATATGTCATTGATGATATTATCGGAGCACCTAACTTATCGGTGGATGAGAAAATGACATCATTGTACTGGCTAATGGGAATTGTACTCATTGTTTTTATCGTATTACGTCCTCCAGTTGAATATTATCGCCAGTATTTTGCCCAGTGGACTGGGAGCAAAGTTCTATATGATATACGAAATCAGCTGTTTGAACATTTGCAAAAGCTAAGCCTGAAGTTTTACTCTAATCGGAAAACGGGAGAGATCATTTCTCGAGTTGTTCATGATGTAGAGCAGACAAAAAACTTTGTCATCACAGGAGTTATGAACATATGGCTTGATATGTTCTCTATCATTGTTGTCATTATTATTATGTTCACTATGGATTTTTGGTTAACGATAGTAGCGATTTGTTTATTGCCGTTTTATGGGGTGTCCATTAAATATTTCTTTAGTAAATTACGTTTACTTACGAGACATCGATCTCAAGCATTAGCCGAGGTACAAAGTCATCTTCATGAACGACTTCAAGGGATGAACGTGATTCGAAGTTTTGCAATTGAAGAGCATGAGCAGAAGCAATTTGATAAGCGGAATGAGAATTTTTTAGACAAAGCAATTGATCATACACGGTGGAATGCAAAGACATTCGCTGTTGTAAATACACTGACTGATATTGCGCCTATCCTTGTTATTGCAGTGGCAGGTGCGTTAGTTATTCAGACAGACTTAACAGTTGGAGCAATGGCAGCATTTGTTGCTTATATGGACCGTCTTTACAATCCGTTACGTAGGCTGGTTAATTCATCCACAACATTAACACAATCCATCGCTTCTATGGACCGTATGTTTGAGTTAATTGATGAGGAATATGACATTACGGATAAAAAGGGAGCCGTGCCATACTCTCATCCGCAAGGGGAAGTAATTTTTGATAATGTGAGTTTTAGCTACGACGATGATCAAAATGTGCTTCATGATATTAATTTTCGAGTGGAGCGGGGAGAGACAGTAGCCCTTGTAGGAATGAGTGGGGGAGGAAAGAGTACAATTATCAGTCTTATTCCTCGATTTTACGATGTTTCGGATGGTCGGATTGTCATTGATGGAAAGGACCTTCGTGATTATCAAATGCGCTCGTTGCGTGACAGAAGTGGGATCGTATTACAAGATAATGTGATTTTCAGTGATTCTGTACGATTTAATATTTTAATGGGGCGTCCAGAGGCTACCGAGGAGGAACTCATTGCTGCTGCAAAGGCTGCAAATGCCCATGACTTTATTATGGAGCTACCAGAAGGATATGACACGAATATTGGAGAGCGAGGAGTAAAGCTTTCTGGTGGGCAAAAACAACGTGTAGCAATTGCACGAGTGTTTTTGAAGAGTCCAGAGATTTTAATATTCGATGAAGCAACGAGTGCGTTGGATTTGGAAAGTGAGTATTTAATCCAGCAATCGTTAGTTCGATTGGCGGAAAACAGGACGACATTTATTGTCGCTCATCGATTATCCACCATCACACACGCAGACAAGATTATAGTTATTGAAGATGGACGTATGGTAGAAATGGGATCGCATGAAGAATTGATGAAGCAAGAGGGAGCGTATTATAACTTGTTCCAGGTGCAGACGTTGGAATAGAGTGAGAGTGCGTAGTTATAGTGAAGGGGAGGTCATCATAGTGTAGGGCTATGGTGATCTTCTTTGGATTTCGGGGGATCGTGACCTTTGTGGCGGTTAAGGGGGAGGAAGGTAACCATAGGGTGTTATGGTTACCTTCGTTGGTATTACAGGGGAAGGAAGGTAACTAAAGAGGTGTTATGGTTACCTTCGTAAGCTTGAAGGGGGTGGAAATGTCTCGAATCCGCATCTTTCGAGACAAGAAAAGATAATAAAGGAATTTATTGATTACCTTCAGGCGGAGTACAAAAGGAGGAAGGTAATCAAGGTCCTTGTTGAGATAAATCGTTTCCATTCAGAGAACCTTTTGCGTTGTGAAGATCGATAAATAATGGTAACGTTTTACTATGAGTAAATGAAGGTCTGGTAACATAAGGATATTAAAACAGCATAGAGACTTCCTTCACATTGTACGGGTGTGCCCGTGTAACAAAAACACAATTTTTTTCAGCAAAGGGGAGCAGGAAATGTCAGAATTGAATAACGAAGCATATTTGTTTGTGCATTTTATCCACCAGGATGAGGGTAGTGCCGATTCAGAGCAAGTGTATTTTTCAGTAAGTAAGGATGGACTGAAGTGGGATACTCTCAACGACAAAAAGCCTGTATTAAGGTCTACACAGGGAGATAAGGGAGTAAGAGATCCATTTATTATCCGTTCGCCGAAGGAAAAGAAGTTTTACATAATTGGTACTGATTTATCGATGCATTATCGTAAGGATTGGGAAGAGGTGCAAAGATCGGGAAGCCAGCATATTGTCGTTTGGGAGTCGGAGGATTTAGTCCATTGGTCAGATCAACGCTTAGTGAAAGTTGGACCTGAAACAGCGGGCTGTGTTTGGGCTCCAGAAACGATTTATGATAAAGAGGCAGATGATTTCCTAGTGTTTTGGGCATCTCGTGAAAACTTTGGGGAAGAGAAACAAAGAATTTATTTTTCCAAGACAAAGGATTTCAATGAGTTTACGAAGCCTGAGTTATATATTGAAAGAGAGAATCACGTTATCGACACGACGATCATTGAAGAGGATGGGAAGTACTATCGTTTTTCCAAAGACGAGACAGTGAAAACGATTACGGTAGAAGTTTCCGATAGTTTATTAGGCGAGTTCACTCCGTTAGATACGAATCTGAAAGATGTGGTGGGAGTAGAAGGGCCAGCGTGCTTCAAAGTAAAAGGGGAAGAAAGATGGTGCTTATTATTAGACCATTATGCGGTGGAGAAAAAATATTTCCCTTACTTTACAGCGGATTTAAACTCAGCGCAATTTACAAAAGGTGAGGATTTGGACATTCCGGTTAACTCGAAGCACGGTGGCGTCATGCCGATCACGATGGAGGAGTACGATGCATTGGTGCGAGCTTATGGAGCTAGGTAGGGGGCGTTAAGCCACTTATATTCATATTCAAATGAAAGACCACATTAGTGCTGTTTTTCTCTTTGTATCGCACAAGGAAATCAAAAGGTGCTTTATTTGTGAATCTCACACCATATCAAACAACTTTCACAACCAAAATCACAGTAGTAATCGCATTGAAAGAGACACGAAGAATAGTTCTTCGTGTCTTTAAATATGTTGTTGAGTTAGTTTAACTGTACGGGTTTAAATATTGGAATATTCATGTGAAAAGGTTTAAGTGTTAGATAACTAACAGCTAAAACATAAATGAAAAATAAAATAACAATGATTTCTCTATGAATATCAAAGTTCTCTTTATTTTTAACATAATTTTTTCTTCTAATATATAGAAAAATAGGTATTAACACTAGTAACATATTTAATAAATTTAGTCTTATCATTTGTCTTCCCCTTACTTTGATCTAATTTTAAAATGCTATTCTCTATCTTTCGTTTGACTTAGTAGTTTAGAACTATGAACTTCCTATGTAATGAGTGGAGGTCAGTGCCAGCGAGACTCATTGAAAAATGCATACGCAGTATTTTGCGTGAGTTGTTGTTTTAAGGAAGCTCATTCAAAGTCTTGAGGGAAGCAGAGCCAAGGCGAGATGTCAAAGAGTGCTTGCACTCGAAGGTAGCTCGCTCGGAAGCACCTCTAGGAATGCAGGCACACCAAAGCAAAATGGAATACTAACGAACAAAGGTAGTTAAATTATATATTTGACTAATTATTGAAGCGTGTTTTTCGAGGCTAACCAAATAAAACAAAGAGCAAGTTCAAAATGCAGAACTGCTCTTTGTTTATTACATATAAAAACTATATTTCAATATGAAATCAAAGAAATATGTGGATGTTCTAAGAGCAGTATTGGTTTATTCTTTTACTGAACCTAGGACTATTCCCTTTACAAAGAACTTTTGTAGGAAAGGGTATACTGCTAAAATCGGGAGCATCGCAATGAAAATTTGAGCTGCTTTAACTGTTCTATCTGATAAATTCGCAATATCCTCAGAACTCAAACCTGCATTACCAAAGTCTTGCCCTACAACAATGGATTGTATTAATGTTTGTAAAGGCCAATTACTTTGGGAATTCATAAAAATCATTCCATCAAACCAAGCGTTCCAGTGAAATACCATTGTGAATAAAGATAATGTTGCGATGGACGGTAAAGATATTGGAACATAAATTCGAAATAGGATGCTAAAATCCGAAGCACCGTCCATAATTGCTGCCTCATCAAGTTCTTTAGGTAAATTTCTAAAAAAGTTCAACATTAAGATAATGTTAAATACGTTGACGAGACCAGGCAAGATTAGGACCCAAAAAGAATCTATTAAACCAAGATTTTGGATTAGTACATAGGTTGGAACAAGACCAGCATTGAAGATCATTACAAACAGGAAAAACCAAACATAAACATTTCTTGTACGGAAGTCTCTTGGATCTTTGGATAGAGGATAAGCTACTAACATCGTAATTAGCATTCCCAAGATGGTACCAACCACTGTTCTTGATACGGATATTCCAAAAGCTGTAAAAAAGAGAGGGTTAGAAAATGTCTTTTCGTAACTCTCCAAAGTGAAGCCAATAGGAAAAAAGGTTACAAGGTTTGCATCAGCAGGTGCTTGACTACTTAAAGAAACTGCAAAGATATGGACTAGTGGTAATAAACAGAGAATAGATAACAGTAATAAAAATACTATATTAAAAACATAGAAAATTTTGTATTTAGGATCTTTATAGTACATGGATGGCTCCTTTCTATTACGTTTTATTAGAAGATACGATAATTTGCCCAACGGCCAGCACTATAATAGGCAAAAGCTATTAAGACAAAGCCTACAACTGATTTAAACAACCCAACAGCTGTTGCAAAACTAAAGTTACCATTGGTAAAGGTTCGATATACATAAGTGTCGATAATATCACCCTCACGCATAACCAGTGGTGTGATTAAATTGAAAACTTGGTCGAAATTGGCATTAAGCATGTTTCCTAAAGAAAGCGTCATAACAACGATTACTGTAGGTAAAATTCCTGGAAGGGTAATATACATAGTTTGTTTTAATCGAGTAGCTCCATCCATCTCAGCTGCTTCATAAAGAGAAGGGTTAATACCGGCTAAAGCAGCAAGAAAGATAATAGCTGAAAATCCAAACTCTTTCCACTGATCACTAGCTATTAATGTAAAACGGAACCAGTTTCCTTCTCCTAGAAACATAATAGGTTCTATACCTATAAAACTAAGGAATTGATTGCTGATTCCTTCTAGTGAAAGGATGTCGAGAAGAATACCTCCTAATATAACCCATGACATAAAATGGGGAAGATAAACCATCGTTTGAATGGAACGCTTAAGAGCCATTTGTCTGATTTCATTTAACAAAATGGCAAAAGATACTGGAACTAGAATTCCGAATAATATTTTTAAGGATGAAATTAATAGTGTGTTATAAATGACTTGTACAGAGTTATCCATTGTAAACAAAAGCTTGAAATTGTGCCAACCAATCCATTCTGAATTAAACATTCCAGTCCAAGGTTTGTAATCCTGAAAGGCAATAATGATACCTGGCATTGGAGCGTAATGAAAAATTAAGGCTAATATAACTCCTGGCAATAACATTAAATGAAGACGCCAGTTTTTCTTCAAATTACTAAGTAGGTTCTGGTTCGTTTTCGGCTTGTATGGTTTAGCGTCCAATGGTATATTTGTTTTAACTTTCAATTCTTTTCCTCCTTTATACTAATCTTATTTTCATCATATTTTGTAAGCGCTATTATGTATAGAAGATATTTTTAAGGTACTATTGTTTTTTTAAGGGGTGAGTAGGTTGCAAAAGAAAAGGTCCTTCTTTATGAGTTTTATTGCAATAATAATATTACTTTTAATTCCAATAATAGTTTTATATTTTTATTCTTATCAAACTAGTGTTTTAGTGGTTAGAGAAGAAGTACTTACGAACCATGAGAATCAGTTAAACTTTTTAAAGGAACAGATGGAAGAAAACATAGAAAGTCTAACATTTATTCCAAGCGTTTTGGCGCGTGATTCATCTTTAGTAGATTTAGAGAAGGCTTTTATTACAGAAGACTACTATCAATCGATAAGAACCTATCCACTCGTTAGGGAAAAATTGAATTTACACAGTTTTGCGCAAACTTGGGAGAATGATATCTCAGTTTATCTAAGAAGTCTTGATCGAGTAATATCAACTAGAATAAGTCACAACGATTTCGAGTTAGCAATAAATGGTTTTGGGAAGTGGAGATTTATGGAAGAGGGTGGAGGGTATTTTCAATTTCTATACACGGAACCATTCTCATTTCGTAGTCAACCACAAGATGCTAATGCAATATTTGAGGTAACTTTCCCTGTTAAAAATATAGAAAACATTCTAAGCAAAAACAAAATGAGTGGGTATCGAAATACATTTCTATTAACTGAAACAAATCATTTTATTTTTCCTAATCGTATTGAAAATCAGGAAATAGCGTACGAAATTATAGGTGAATTGTCTGATGAATTAGAAGACGGAGGTTTATTTGAAAAAGAAATTGGTGGTCAGAATCTTCTTGTGATCTACACCGAATTACCACAGTTAAATGCACATCTTTTTGATTATATACCTATTGAAAGTGTATTAGAGCCAATTGCTAAATCAAGGAACTATTTTTTTGGTAGTTTGAGTTTTTTAATTATAATGGCAACAACCTTATTAATATTACTTTACAGATTTGTACAAAGGCCATTAAAAGAACTTATTGGTGGATTGCAACAATTTGAAAAAGGAAATTATAGCTATCGTATTATACATCATTATCAAAATGAGTTTGATTATGTGCTAAACAGTTTTAATAAGATGGGGGATCAAGTCCAATATCTGATAGAAAATGTGTATGAAGAAAAAAGTCGTTCTAGATTGGCAACTTTAAAACAGCTACAGTCCCAAATAAATCCCCATTTCCTCTATAATTGTTTATCGTTTATTGCAGGAGCATCAAAATTAGGGTACAGGGAAACAGTGATGAGTATGGCATATCACTTAGCAGATTATTACCGTTATACAACAAAAGTTGAAAATCAACATCCTACAGTAGGAGAGGAACTGACTCATGTACGAAATTACTTAGAGATAATATCAAAAAGGGTTGAAAATCTTACATATGAGATAGATGTAGAAGAAAAAATGTTAGATCAAACGTTCCTATTGTTGATTGTCCAACCTGTTGTAGAAAATACCTTTATTCATGGGATAGAGCCGAAAATAGGCGGTGGCAGCATTTCTATTAAAGGCTGGGAAGAAAAAGATCAAATGGTTCTAACAATTGAAGATGATGGTGTTGGATTATCTGAGAGTCAAATGGAGAAATTGCAAGAGTCAATGAATATGGAGGAAAGCAAACACCATGGAACTGGTGTTTGGAATGTTCATCAAAGACTTCTTCATAGTTTTGGGGAAAATTCGGGTGTATTCTTCTCACAATCAAAACATTTATCAGGACTCTGTGTAACATTAAGGTGGAATAAAATAAAACCTATAAATTGAGGTGTTTCTATGTATCAATTATTACTTGTTGATGATGAGCCTATGCAATTGAAAAGTATGGAGATAATAGAGTGGGAAAAATTAAATATAAGAAAGGTACATACAGCGAGGTCTGGAGTTGAGGCGTTGGAAATACTTGAGAGACACTCGATTGATGTTGTAGTTACTGATATAAAAATGCCAGGGATGAATGGGTTAGATTTGATTAACCACATAAAGTCTAATTATAAAAAAACTCGATCCATAATCTTATCTGGATTTGCAGAATTTTCCTATGCAAAGAAAGCAATTGAGTATGAAACAGTTAGTTATTTAATAAAACCTGTAAAAGATGAGGATCTAATAGAAGCTGTTTCAGAAGCGCTATCGAAGATTAAGTTGGAATGGGAGCAAATTAGCTCCTATCAAAATGCCATGAAACTCTTAAAAGAGAACTTACCTTTTTTAAGGGGGAACTTACTTAATCAGCTGTTACAGGGAGTAGATATGCATGAAAAGAGGTTAGAAGAAAAAATCGCTGTGTATCAGATACCCATAAATATAGGTGATGTTGTAACAATGGTTGTTGTGCAAATTGAAAAATGGTTTGATGATTCTAATGATGGAGAATTAGCATTATATGAATTTGCTCTATCAAATGTTGCTAGAGAAATATTGAGTGAGCAGTTCTATTACTGGGAAGGAAAAGATCAGTTAGATTATCAACTTTTTCTCCTAAAACCTAAAAAAGAAAAACAAGGTAAGGATTTAGAAAAGCTACTTGAGGATACTATGGAGCAACTTCAACTAAGTTGTCACAAGTATACGGATGGAAAAGTATCTTTTGTAATTAGCCAACCAACAGTTTTTCCCAATGAACTTACCGAGAGATATCAGCAGTCTATAAATGAACTTAGGAAGGCACCTAGGACTGACCAACCTTTTATTTTAAAAGTAAATAGTGAGAAAACGTGTCTGGAAATGAAAGCGTTAAACCAAATTTATTCTATACCTAATTTATTTCAACTGTTATTGGTTGGGAAATGGGAAGAAGCCAGAATAAAGCTAACCAATGTGTTGGTTGAAATGAAAAATCGAAATTTGGAAACGGAAGAACATAAAATGGAAATTACGTATTGTATTCTTAATGATTTCCTGCACTTCGCTCATATAAAAGGTGTTTCTATTTCAGAATTCATTGGTAACGATATTGGTCCAATCAGAGAATCCAAATCTTTTAAAAGTATAGATGAGGTAATTAGTTGGTCCATAATGGTTGTTGAAAAATTAGAAGTAAGTAGTTTAAAAGAATCGAATGATACACATGATTTGTTAATAGAGAAAGTGAAAAAATATATTCATGATAATATTCGTGATGTTTCATTACAAACTATAGCGGAGTCTGTAAATTTACATCCGGTATACTTGTCTCAACTGTATAAACAAAAAGTGGGAGAGAACATTAGTGATTATATTCAAAGATACCGAATGGAAATAGCAAGTGATCTACTTTTATCAACTAATTTAAGAATATATGAGATATCAAATGAATTTGGTTTTCAAAATCCTCCTTACTTTAGTAAGATCTTTAAAAGTTACTATGGAATTACTCCTCAAGAGTATCGGGATAAAATGGTTAATACAGGTAAGTAACTAGTGAGCTATCTCTATTATTATATGAAAAATATATAATTAAGGGTATTCGTAAGGAACTTGAACTTATGTATACCCTTAATTATTTTAAATTTTCAGAACAAAAGGAAATATCTTAATAATTTTGCAGGTATCTTAAATTTTTATATCTTATTAAAAAAATATAGGTAACTTATGATTGTGATGTAAGCGTTTTATATAACCGAAAAAAATGATAGGAGGTTTATTATGAAGAGAAATTATTTCATAGTTTTTAGCATTATTTTGGTCTTGTTACTTGCAGCATGTACCTCAGATGAGCCTACTAGTGAGGCGACAAACAACGATGTGGAGGTTGATGAGGAGAAGGTTAGTCAAATTCAGGATGGTACTTATAAATTTGATTCCCCTGTGACAATCACATCAATTCACGCATTGGTTAATCAGGAATATAGAAACGGGGAAACCTATGATGATAATGTCCACACTCGCTGGGCACATGATGAGCTGGGAATAGATATAGATTATTTATTTAGTGCACCATACGATCAAGCTACTACGAGAATAAGGCTTATGTTATCATCTGGTGAAAAAATGCCTGACGTTTTACACACTGTAACTAATGAACTGATCAAGGATCTGATAGAATCTGGTCAATATCGTGATATTTCTGAGGATTTTGAAAGATATGCATCACCGAAGTTAAAAGCGGCTTATAGTCATGAACCTGAGCAATGGCTTCAGTTTGCACACGATGGTGGAAGATATGGGATCCCAATATTTAAACCAATGGGTAATGATAGTAGTTTAATGTGGATTCGCCAAGACTGGTTAGATGAATTAGGGCTTGATGCACCTGAAACTCTTGATGAACTGGAGCATGTTTTAAACGAATTTAAAGAGAAAAAACCAGGTGGTACGGATAATATTATCCCTCTAGGTTTAAGCTTAGGTTCAAATCGTCCTCTAGTAAATTGGTATGGTGAAAGTTCACCAATCTTTGGGATGTTTGATACCATCCCATCTATATGGCATGTTACTGATGATGGTACATTAGAGCACGGATCAATTAGACCTGGGATGAAAGATGGTTTAGCATTACTTGCAGATTGGTATGAAAAAGGATACATGCACAGGGAAGCTGGGTTACATGACGAAGGTCGCGTAATGGAACTTGTTACGGAAGGAAGAGTAGGTGTGGTGTTTGCTCCAGCTTGGACAGGAATCCATCAAATACCTCAAATTGCAGAAAACCTTGGAGATGAAAATGCTACAATGAAGCCTCATCGTATTCCTGAAAATAATGGTATAAGAGGAGGAGAAGATACGGGATATCACTTTGGAGGAATAATGGTTCATAGAGACTTCGAACATATAGATGCTCTATTTCTCTATATAAATCGTTTATTTGAAGCACATGATCCTGAACCTGGCAGTGAATTTGAACATGGATATGGTTATGAAGGGTATGATTATGTAATTCTTGAAGATGGAACAGTATCTAGAGAAGTAGAAGATTTTGAAGAGGATCCAGTTAAAACAGAAGGATATGGTATGACAAATAATACAACACTAATGGATCCTTTTCGTGAAGCAGAATTACTTTCAAAACTGGCATCTGGAGAAGAACCAGAAACTCCTGGAGAGAAAATAGCTGCAGCAAAGTGTATTGATTTATGTATAGAACCTACTAGCTTAATTAATGAGCATATAAGTGATTATATTTCAACCGCTCACGTAGGCGCTCCAACTCCAACTCAAACTTCTCAACGTGATGTATTAAATTCTATGGAGTTTGAAATGGTTCTTAATATTATCTACGGACGTGCTCCACTTGATTCTTATGATCGCTTTGTTGAACAGTGGTTCAATGCCGGTGGTGAGCAAATAACAAAAGAAGTAAATGAAGCATATTCTGCTAGGCAAGAATAATTTAGCAAGAAACGAAGAATAGTAGTTTTACTAAGAAGATGCTACTTAGGACGAACTTAAGTAAAGCTATCCCCCAAGTGAGGCAGTTGACTGTCACTTGGGGGATTTCTATTTATAACTCCTTCTCCTGTACCTTCACTTCATTCTCAGACTGGTGATAGCGGAAGAAGCCGTCTACTAATCGGTCTAGCTGCTCCAGTTCTTCCCCGTACTCGATGATCAGTGCGACAACTGGGAAAAAACGAATCCACTCGTCTCGATCGATTTCTGGATCTTCATGAAAAATAAGGAAAAGGTCTGTAATCTTTCGGTTGCCTACTTCTAATTCTTTGTCATACTCCTTGGTGGAATGGGATTTCACTTTCCCAGTATATTTTAATAATATCCGCTCATGGTAGTTCGTTAAATAATCTAACTGATCACGAATAACATCTTGCATTTCATCTGGGAATTGAGAAATCACATTATCATATTTACTAAGAATCTTTAAAATGTCAATCGCCTTTTTGGAACTCGAAATCATATGGCGGAAGAGTACAACCTTTCGTAAACGAGAGTACTCATTTTTTTTCAAATAATTTCGTTCTTCCCGATATAAACCGTAAATATCTTCTATTTTTCCGATTGAGTCTGATAATTTATCAATATCCTTTTTGAGGGTGACGACTTCTGCCTCATGTCGTGCGACTAACCGAATCCACTGGATAACTTGCTCGTTCGTATTTACGATTTTATGATAAAGCAAATTCTCGTGCTTTGGTGGCAAAAAAATAAGATTAATAATAAAAGCAGAAAATACTCCGATCATAATTAGGAAAAATCGGTTCGTCGCAAAATGAATAAATTCATCTGTGGGACTTCCCATAATAACAACGGCAGTAACTACTGCTAATGGGATGATAGCTTCTTTTTTTAGCTTAATATGAATGGCGATAATGAGCATAACTACCACACCGACAACAAATGGTTCGTGGCCAAAGGCAAGCACGAATGCGACAGCTAATATTGCACTTAACACATTCCCTTGGATTTGGTCCTTGATGGATAGAAAGCTTTTATGAACAGAAGGTTGAACGGATAGAAATGCTGCTAATCCTGAAAATGCGGGGCTAGCAAAGCCTAACCACATGGATGCATACATTGCGAGCATAACTGCTAAACCTGTTTTAAAAATTCGGGCACCAAGCCTCATAGTGTGTCAAATTCCTTTCTTGGCCGCTGTAAAGATAGTGGCCTTTTAAAAAATGTAATGTAAGACAAGTTATCATATGATGGTGATCGTTTATTCATGCCTATAAATATGGCAACGTTGAGAATGATCGTGGTGCAAGTATATTATACCAAAATCGTACTAACACTGCTTTGATTGAACATTCAAGTCAAACTTTTTGCACAATGTATAAGCTGGTATAGCTTTGTTTTCCCACGCTTGCACAAGGGAGCAAGTAACCAAAGAGCCTAACAGAACCGTCTCTATTTGCCGCAAAATGTTGATGAGTATATGATAGAGTAAATGAGTAATGAGCGAAAAGTGAATTCTTTTGAGTTACGTTGAAAGATAGAAAAAGGAGAAATAACATGGAAAAAATAATGATTGTTGAAGACGATATGAAAATTGCGGATTTCTTAAGTTCCTATATTGAAAAATATGGATATGAAGTCACGATTGCCAAAGATTTTGAACATGTTTTGGACACATTTCGTGAAGTGCAGCCTAGTCTTCTCCTACTAGATATAAATTTACCTAGTTATGATGGGTATTATTGGTGTAGGCAAATTAGAAATGAGTCCATATGTCCAGTAATTTTTATTTCAGCCCGAACAGGTGAAATGGATCAAGTGATGGCATTAGAAAACGGTGGGGATGATTTTATTACAAAGCCCTTTCATCCCGATATTGTTATGGCGAAAATCCGAAGTCAGATGCGAAGAGCATACGGAGAGTATGCAACTAAGTACAAGGAAAGGGTACTTGTAAAAGAAGGACTAAGTTTGTATCCAGAACGATTAGAAATAAGTTTTAAAAATGAAGTAACACAACTAACAAAAAAAGAAAGCGATATTATCGAGAGTTTGCTAGAACGTTATCCTCGTGTTGCTGGTCGGCAGGATTTGTTGGAAAAACTTTGGGATGATCAAGTCTATGTGGATGAGAACACGTTAAATGTGAATATTACTCGCGTACGGAATAAGTTTCAAGAGATAGGAATCGAAAATGCTGTGGAGACGGTTAGAGGGGCAGGGTATCGGTTACGCATTTCATGGAAAGAGGAGAAGTCATGAAACTATTTTTGCGTGAGCATATTACTTTCGTTCTACTATATATCATTCAAAGCATTATGATTCCAATCCTATTTTGGTTAGATGGCTACCGTGGAATAGGTGTAGTAGTCTATACTTTGTTTCTCTCCATATTATTTATAGCAGCTTTTCTAATCTATCGTTACGTAAGTAGAAAAAACTTCTATCATAAGTTACAGAATCCAATAGAGAATATGGATGAATCGCTCGAGACTACGGAACAGGCGCCCATATCAGAAGCACTTGATCGATTACTGATGACACAATATCGGTTATATCAGGAAGAACTTCAAAAAGCGGAAGATCGTCAGGACGAGCATCTGTTATTTATGGATCGCTGGGTTCATCAGATGAAGACACCACTTTCGGTTATTGAATTGACGGCTCAAACATTGGATGAACCAGAATCATCTAGTATTCGTGAGGAAACAGATCGGATGAGAAGTGGTTTAAATACAGTACTCTATATGGCAAGGCTCCGGACAATTTCAGAAGACTTTCAGATTAAGCCAGTCCTTCTTTCTAAGGTAATCCATGAAGTGAATCAAGAAAACAAGCGTTTTTACATTCGGTACGAAGTGTACCCACAAGTAAACGAACAAAGAACAGGCATAGCAGTGGAGACCGATGAAAAATGGCTTTTCTTCCTGTTAACTCAACTTATACATAACGCTGTGAAATACTCTACTGGAAAAGCAAAACATCTTACCCTATCTCTTTATGAAAGCGATGGCGAAGCGATTCTTGAAGTGAAGGATTATGGAATCGGTATTCCTGTTGTGGATAGGAAGCGGGTATTTCATAAATTTTTTACAGGAGAAAATGGTCGGAAGTATCGGGAATCAACTGGGATGGGCCTTCATTTGGCAAAAGAAATCGCGGAAAGATTAGAGCACCGTATTGAACTTGAATCAGAGGTTGGAGAGGGAACGACAATTCGAATTATTTTTTCCAAAACACAAAACCTTACATCCATGTAAGGTAAGTGAAAGCATAATCAATAGTTTGAGTTCAAATCCTTCGGCTATACTTATTCTAGAACTTATAGATGAGGAGAATGATTATGCTTAAACTTACAAAAGTAAGTAAGGTTTACGAAGGGAAAGTGGCCTACCGTGCCCTTACTGATATTAGTTTAGAAATAGAAACAAGTGAATTTGTAGCTATTATGGGTCCATCCGGCAGTGGGAAAACCACGCTACTAAATATTATATCGACGAACGATTCACCAACTACAGGGGAAGTAGAGATCGATGGGGCAAATCCACATAAGTTGAAGAAAAATAAGTTAGCTAAATTCCGCAGAAATGAATTAGGATTTATCTTTCAAGATTTCAATTTACTACACACATTGAATGTGGAAGAAAATATTGTACTCCCACTTACACTAGACGGAACGGGCGTAAGAGAAATGAAAGAGAAGGCACAAAAGATTGCTGAAAATCTAGGTATATCTTCCATCATGAATAAACGTACGTATGAAATATCTGGAGGTCAAGCACAGCGGGTAGCAATCGCAAGGGCTATGATTCACGAGCCTAGGTTACTTTTGGCTGATGAACCAACAGGAAATCTAGATTCAAAAGCATCAAAAGATGTCATGACAATGCTTGAATCTATTAATAAGAAGGAAAAAACGAGCTTGTTAATGGTAACACATGATCCACAAGCAGCAAGCTATTCTGATCGAGTTGTGTTTATCCGAGATGGGAAACTCCATTCAGAAATTCATCGTGGGGAGAGTAGACAAGCGTTTTTTCAAAAAATAATTGACATGCTTTCCTTGATGGGAGGCGACGGTAATGACTTTTCGACAGTTCGCGTTTAATAATGTAATACGCAATAAGCGACTGTATATTGCCTACTTTCTTAGTAGTATGTTTACGGTGATGGTATTTTTCACTTTTGCCATTTTTGCATTCCATCCAGCGTTTTCCGGAGGTTCTATTAATAATAACGCTCTATTCGGAATGGGGGTTGCAGGAGGAATCATTTATGTGTTCTCTTTCTTTTTTGTTCTATACTCCATGAGTTCATTTTTACAATCACGAAAGAAAGAGTTTGGTTTGTTAATAATGCTAGGTGCCTCCAATAGACAAATCCGCCTGATGGTATTCTTGGAAAATATCATAATTGGCTTTTTTGCGACAATAGGCGGAATTTTGTCTGGACTAGTATTCTCAAAGGCAATTCTCTTAATTGCTGAGAATGTATTAATTATTGATGAAACACTGGACTTCTATTTTCCCATACTGGCAATTGTTGTAACATTTATTAGCTTTATTATCTTGTTTTTCTGTATATCGATTTTTGTTTCGTTTATTCTACGTACGAAAAAACTGGTCGATTTAATGAAGGGTGACAAACAGTCTAAAGGGGAGCCGAAAGCTTCTATTATACTATCCATTTTTGCGGCATTATTACTAATCGGGGGATATGGAACTGCACTTTATGTTGAAGGAGCAGCTGTTATCTATGCAATGATTCCAGTTATTATCGTTGTGACACTTGGAACGTATCTCTTATTTACTCAATTAAGTGTGTATATCATCCGTGTGTTGAAAAATAATAAATCTATCTTCTGGCGAAAAACAAATATGCTATTGTTCTCTGATCTATCCTTTCGTATGAAGGATAACGCAAGGACCTTTTTCATGGTTGCCATCATATCTACCGTTGCTTTTAGTGCAATTGGAACATTATATGGAGTCCAGTCTTATCTTACCAAAGGTGTAAAGGAGATGAATCCATACACGATGACGTATAATCCGTCCCTGAATGACAGTAAAGAAGTCATCGAGGATGATATTAGTAGAATTAATGCCGTCTTCCAGGATGAAAAGATGGAGACTAAGATGGCAACGATGGAGTTGAACTATTTTGAAGTACTCGAAGATAATAATGTGATCATTGTGAGAGCTTCCGACTACAATCGTTTTGCAGTCTTAATTAACGAAGAGGAACTTCAGCCTGGGAAAACGGAGGCAATTGTAGTGGAACAGAGTGGTGCAGTTGTCATGGTAGGGGAAAAAGCTAGTGAAAGGCTGATGAGAAATAGTATCCAATTAGAAAGTGGTGATAAGCTCCAACCTACTAGAGTGTTGGAAACTGATATATTACCCCTTATAAGTGGCTATTATGTTGTTCATGATGAGGTTTATGAGCTGCTTGGACCGCCTGTGAGAAGTGATTTTAGTGCCGTATGGCAAGCGCAAGATGTTCGAACGGAACAAGTGATCGAAGTGGGAAGAAAAATGAATCAACTAGATGATAATTTGCGGTATAAATCCCATGTTGTTGATTACACTTTATTTGAAATCAATAAAGGGTTTGGACCGATATTATTTATCGGCTTGTTCATTGGAATTGTGTTTTTCGTCTCGGCAGGAAGCTTCCTATACTTCCGATTATTTTCTGACTTAGATGAGGAAAAACGTAAATTCCGTGCCATCGCAAAAATTGGATTGACGCAAAAGGAGTTAAATACCGTAGTGAATCGCCAAGTTGCACTTCTATTTTTCTCCCCAATTGTTATCGCACTCGTTCACGGAGTCGTTGCACTTACGGCCTTATCTCATCTGTTTGACTATGATCTAACAGTGGAATCATCTCTCGTATTAGGTAGTTTTGCGCTCATTCAAATTATTTACTTTATGATCGTACGATATTTCTATGTGAAACAGATAAGAAGAATGATTTTTTAGAGATTGACACACTAATTTCACAACGTTTCGTAATAGTAATACTAAGTAAATCAATAAAAGCAGGTAGCGATAGCTATCTGTTTTTTGTTAAAAGGTGAGAAAGTATAAAATTTTTGAACTTTGAAAATTGTCTAGCTCCAAGCGCCATCGGCTCGTGCAAAGGTTCTGACCGATTAAAAGTAAAAAGCACTTTTCAACTGAAAGAACATTTTTCTTCGCAGATATGCAAGCGGATTCCGCTTTTCGTTCGTCCAGAACATTTGCATTTCGGTGGGAAACAGGATGTCGATTTGACGCCGTGCCCACAGGACGTGGGCTGCTTTTAGGCGGAATTGGGGCGCTTTGCGCTTTTCTTACGAATGGTTTGTTTGCACCTCTGAAGTAAAAAACCTGTTACATGAAAAGAAGGGAGTTTCTATCCTTTGCTGGAACAAAGTGAGATATGCAGGGAGGAATCAGAACAAAAACTATTCGCTTAGAATATATACTTTTTCCGCCGCGAGCGCCTGGTGACCCGCCCAGTGCTTAATCACTCCTGAGACCTCACCCTTGCCTTTTCATCCGCCGGAGTCTTCGTATATTTCCTACGCTCAAGCCTTAGCAATAAACGAACGTGAAAAAAACTCCCTTACTCGATAGAGAAGGGAGTTTCTGGATAATCTTACTCTGTAGATACAGAAGGATCTGCTTGTTCTTTTTCAGGAACAACTTGTAGGAAGTTCGCTGCAGGATCTTTTAGTAATTCTTCGATAACTGCAACTTCTTCGTCTTGACCTTGGTTTTTCAAATCAGTCAAATACGTTGTTAATAATTCAGTAACATCAGCCAATCCTTTTTCTGATAATGATTCGAGTGCTACTTTTGCACCTTTTGCGATACGAGTGTAAAGGGCTTCTTTATCAAGACCCATTTTGTCGTCTTGACGTAAGTAAACAACTCCACCTGTCATACCAGCACAAATCCATGGACCTGGATCTCCAAGAACAAGACCTCTACCATTTGTCATATATTCGAACGCGAAACCTTTGATATTTGAATGAATACCAATGTTATAGTCACGGCCTTTTTCAAGAGGCTGAGTAATGCGCCCACCGAAGATCATGTCTGCACCAGATAAACGGATACCAGCACGAGCGTCAGCATTTCCTTGAATAATAAATAGTCCTTTTTGAGCACCGTATCCAGCACCTTTACCAACAGAACCATTGATGAACTGACCATGACGACCTTTTGCTTTGAAAATCTTGAACGAGCCACCGAACGATGTTTTTCCAACACCATCTTGTGCACCACCATTGATAAGGATATTAACCCCATCACTGTTGTAAGCACCAAGTCCATTACCAAGAATAGAACCTTTTGTATACTTAAGGTCGATCTCAGGTAATTGACGGTAAGATCCATCAAGTTTTCCACGAACACGGTGACAAGCAACACGGCTACCAATCACTCGTTGTTCAGCAGTAACTGCTTCATACTCACGAGAAGAAGTTAGGTCTTCTACATTTCCATCTAAATACTCTGCACCAACAGCAAGAGCTAATTGAGGAGTTTCTTTTTCTACTTTAGGTACTGACTTAAATGTTGCAAGTTCTTGTTCAGGAAGAGTAGATAATAGCTCTGTTAAGTCCATGAAGCTTTGACCTTCAATCGCTTCTAATAGATCAGCTCTACCAACTAAGTCTTGCGTACGTTTAACGCCTAATGCAGCAGTTAATGCTTGTAATTCTTTCCCGAAGGCAGTGAACATGTTTGTTAATCCTTGTACAGCTAAATCAAATTCACGTGGTACGAAACGACGTAAGCCATGCTCTTTCGCTTGTGCTTCTGATTCAATCTGAGTAGCGATACCAACGTGACATGTGTCTAAGTGACACCCACGACATGCTGTACAGCCTACCGCGATCATAGAAAGTGTTCCGAAACCAATACGGTTTGCACCTAGTAGCATTAGTTTAATGGAATCTAATGCACTCTTCACTCCACCATCAGCCCAGATTTCTACTTTATCACGAAGACCTGATTCAAGAAGAGCAAAGTGAGCAGCTTTTACACCGATCTCTGCTGGAAGTCCAACGTGCTGAAGTGCGTGAACACGTGCGGCACCTGTACCTCCGTCAAAACCACTTAATGTAATGAAGTCTGCGCCAGCTTTTGCAACACCAACTGCAATGGTACCGATGTTAGGCACGATAGGTACCTTTACACAAACTTTCGCTTGGTCATTGGCAGTTTTGATCTCAGTAATGATTTGAGCTAAGTCTTCAATAGAGTAAATATCATGGTTATTTGATGGTGAAATTAAATCAGATCCGGTTGTAGCATTACGAGCAGCTGCAACCTTATCTGTTACTTTCGAACCTGGTAAGTGTCCACCTTCACCTGGTTTTGCACCTTGACCAATTTTAATTTCAAGTAGGTTCGTAGAGTTTACTAATTCCACGTTTACCCCAAAACGTCCAGAAGCAATTTGCTGTCCGCGAGTATTCGGGTATTTACCTAACATATCTTTGATTTCTCCACCTTCACCGTTGAAGCTAATCATGTTTAAACGATCAGCAGCTTCAGCATAGGCACGGAAAGCAGTCTCATTTTGAGAACCGAAGCTCATGGAACTAATCATGAATGGAAGATCATGTTTGTTAACACTCACATCAACATCTTCTGGTTTCACATTAGATTCAACTGATTTTAGCTTCGTTAAATGACGAATGCTAATCGGATTCTTATCTTCTTGTTCTTGTAATTTTTCACGGAATTGATCGTAATCTCCGCGACCAGATGCTAAGTCGCCTAATGCTTTCCATAGACGTGGGAAGATATGGAACGTTTTCCCTGGTCTTGCTTTATCGTTATTATATTCCTCTTTACGAGCAACACTATCTTCTTTCATTTGTTCAAAATTATAGCTTAACTCTTTTCCACCAAGGAAGTTAACGATATTAAGTTCGTCAGCAATCTCATCATTTAAACCGATAGAAGAGAAGAGGCGACCATAACCACGTAACTCATGAATACCGATAGTAGAAATAACTTTTTCTAATCCTTTGTTTAACGCACTATATAGTTTTACAGCTGGAGCACCGTCTTGATCTACTACACTTGAGAACATTACATATGGGTGAATTAAGTCTGCACCTAATCCGAATACAACAGCGATGTCATGTAGAGAACGGATGCTTCCGGAACGAAGTACGAATGAACACTCTCGACGCTTTTCTTCGTGAGTTAACCCTTGGTCCACAGAAGAAATTGCTAGATGTGGATCTATCCAGTATTTATTGTCTGTGTGAGTTCCTTGGTCATCAAAAACTAAGAATGTTTTTCCTTCATCGATGGCTTTACTTGCTTCACTGTTCAAACGTTTTAAAGCATCTTCTACAGATTCATCTTCGAAACGAACCATTTCAAGGATGTGAGCTTCGTTTGCATTTTCATATAAAGCTAGTAATCCTTCATAAGAAGGTTGGTTTGAATCTGCCTCTATAGCTTTACCAGTAATCCCTTCACCGATAAGTGGGGATTCAAGCTGAACGATAGTTTTCAAAGATTCCTTGTTAAATAGAGATGGACGCTTACCGATAACTACACGTGTAGAGAAGTGCTCCATTTCTCTATCTCTATCAATCGCAGGGTTTGTAACAACCGCAACACTTTCTTTAATAAAGTCAGCAACATTTTTTCTACCTGGATGAAGGGCTGCTAATGGTGCATCATGCCCTAATGAACGGATAGGCTCGACACCTTTTTCCGCCATTTGTTCAATTAATTGAATGTGCTCGCGATCCCATCCGTTTGCAGCATAAACAGAGTTGTTCACTACTTGCTGGAATTTGCTAGCTTCAGCTGGTGTATTTAGGCTTGTAGATAAACGTTTACGTGCATCCGTAATTTCTAAACGATCAGACATACGTTTGTATACTTCTTCTTGAAGGTCATCATGCCAGAAAACATCGATAACACCTTCTTCATTTCGGAAAAGACCAACTTTTTCCCCGGGAGCTAATGGTTTTGGTTCAGCTAAATAATGATCTGAAGTAAAGATACCTTGCTCAGAAGAGAATGCATAGCTCGTTTCAGTTGTAAGCATCCAAACAGGACGTAAGCCTAATGCGTCTACACTAAATACAGCTTCTTTTCCATAGCGAGAAATAATACCAGCAGGTCCTTGTGCAAAATGACCCCATGCTTCACGAATATAACTATATAAATCTTTCAAATGGCTTGGGAACTTCTTAATTTCGTTAACGATAGGTGGGAAAACAACTTCCATTGCTTCAAATAGAGATAAATTATGTCTAGAAATGAAAGTATCTAGTACTCTATTTAAGTCTTGAGAGTCACTTCCACCATCAACTAATGGTACTCCAAGCATTTCTGCTTCATCACGAAGCTTTGCAATCGTGTTAATTTCTCCATTATGTCCAATTACACTAAATGGTTGTACACGGAAGAAATTGGATAGTGTATTTGTTGAATAACGGTTGTGTCCTAAAGTAGCAGTAGATGCCACAAGTGGATCCGCTAAATCATTGTAAAACCTAGGAAGAATATCTCCTGCACCCATTACTTTGTAAACAGCATGGTCTTGACTTAAAGAAGCTACGTGGATTGCAGTGTTTTCTTCAATTTCAACTGTTAAATCAAATAATGTTGAAGATAGTGTTTCAGCAGGAACATTGTTTCCTACAAGCGCAACCTGCCAGAATACAGGTTCAGCCTTTAGTGCAATTGGACCTAATGCATTACTATTTGTAACATCTGTGCTTTCGAAAACAAGAGTTAGTCCTTTTGCAGATAACTTCGTACGAACTTCTTCTTGAATCTTAGCAACGTCATGGTCTTGGTCAATGAAGAAATGACCAACAGTAAATGTTTCGTTTTCTACGTAGTCAGCAGTAATGTTTTCTGTTTCTAGCTTCTTTTTCCATAGAGCTTTAGGGACGTCGATATGAATACCAACACCGTCACCTTCTTCATTAATGAACCCAGCTCGGTGGTTCATCTTTACTAAAGCTTGAATCGTATTGTCAATGTTATCTTTTGTAGGCTTATTTTCTTTTTCAATAAAAGCTACAATTCCACAACTATCATGCTCAAGCTTCGTCGCGCCTCGAAATGATTGGATCAGTTTGTTATTGTTCTTTGTCAGATTTGTCAACCTGACCCACCTCCTAAAAAGAATCTAGTAATATATTCTTCGGAAGATAATCTCACAAATTTTCGCAAGACTACTCCGTAATTACAGAATTATCAGAATTACTTACTACCTTACCATTTTTGATAAGAAAGATCAATTAATTATACAATAAAACGGATAGAACATACAATGGATGCGGGATAGAAAATAAAGGAATAGAAAACGGGATGTTTATGCAAGCGTTTACAATAGGATTGGTGGAAAAGAAATGGATGTTTTGTGAACACATCCATTTCTGTAGAATGTATATTTATGCATTTTTCCAATTAGAGAAAACAGAAGTAACTGCTTTTAAAGTTTGGTCGATATCCTCATTCGTGTGTGCAATGGTTAAAAACCATGCTTCATATTTGGAGGGAGCTAAGTTAATACCTTGCTTCAACATTTCTCTGAAAAAATATGCGAATAGCTCTCCATTGGAGGCTTCTGCATCGTCGTAGTTTCGAACATTCTCCACACCGAAATAGATAGTTAGAGCACCTTTTAATCGGTTAATGGAGATAGGGATATTATACGTTTGTGCTGCATCGAGTATTCCTTTTTCGAGAGTTGCTCCATGCTTGTCTAGGCGGTCGTAAAGGCCTTCTTCTTTTAGCACTTCGAGACACGCAATTCCTGACCTGATCGACGCTGGGTTACCAGCCATTGTACCAGCTTGATACGCTGGGCCGAGTGGGGCAACCTGCTCCATAATTTCTTTTCTTCCACCATAAGCACCGATTGGTAAACCGCCGCCGATTATTTTTCCAAGCGCAGTAATATCAGGCTCTACACCGAGAAGGTTCTGTGCACCACCGTACATGAAGCGGAATGCAGTGATTACTTCGTCATAGATTACGAGAGCACCAGCCTTATGGGAAATATCGTTTATTTGTTGGAGAAAACCAGGCTCAGGCTCTACGATACCAAAGTTTCCTACGATCGGTTCCACAAGCACTCCAGCAATTTGATCGCCCCAATGATTTATCGCCTCTTGGAAGCTGTCTATGTCATTAAAAGGTACAGTAATTACTTCTTGAGCAATACTTTTTGGTACTCCTGCAGAGTCTGGATTCCCTAGAGTTGACGGGCCTGATCCTGCGGCTACGAGTACAAGATCCGAGTGTCCGTGGTAGCATCCAGCAAATTTAATGATCTTGTCTCGACCAGTATAAGCACGTGCAACACGAATCGTTGTCATCACAGCTTCTGTACCGGAATTTACAAAGCGAATTCGTTCCATGGATGGAATTGCTTCGCGGATCATGTTTGCAAACTTATTTTCATAAATAGTAGGTGTACCGTATAATATTCCATCTTCGGCTGCCTCTTGGATCGCTTTTGTAATATGTGGGTGGGCATGTCCAGTAATGATTGGTCCGTATGCTGCAAGGTAATCTATGTACTTGTTGTCATCCTCATCCCAGAAGTACGCTCCTTTTGCTTTTTTCATGAAAACAGGGGAGCCACCGCCAACCGCTTTATAGGAACGCGATGGACTGTTCACTCCACCTAAAATCACATCTAACGCATCTCCGTATAATCGTTCAGAATTTGAAAAGTTCATTTTGGGAAATCCTCCTTCTTCCTAGTTCATCCTTTCACATTGTAACATTTTGCGAGGGGGATGGGGAAATCGGGTGTGTAGGTGCGTTACAGGGGAGGGAGGGGAGCAAGGGCAGAAGTGGGGATTCGCACATATAATGGGGGAATTCGCACATATATTGTTGAAAATCGCACATATATTCCGTGAACCCGCACATATATTCGTTCAACCCGCACATAAAATTGCCAAACCCGCACATATATTTTTTGTTTCATTAAAAAAAGCAAATTTTGTTTTTTTAGGGAGGACGGTACAGGACTGGGGAACAAGATTTAGGTAAGTATAGTAGTTCTGCGTAATAATCATGATGAATCGTAAACCACGAACAAGCGAGAGAGCGGTTCTCCCTTCTAAATTCGGAAAGTGCACATATATTTGCGCGATCCGCACATATAATCAGAATTTCGCACATATAATCCTTGAATTCGCACATATATCGCGCAAACCCGCACATATATTACCGCTCCCCCTCAAAATTAGAACCAAAACCTCATTAATTACCCAAAACATTTTTCAAAAAAACTCCATTATCTAATTATTGCTCAAAGTCCTTCGTTTCGGTAAACTATTATCGTTGTAATCAGAGGAGGGTGACAAATGAATGTGATTGAGGTTAAGGATCTTCGTAAAGAGTTTACATCGTATTCTAGTCGTTCTGGTTTAAAAGGAGCGTTTCGCGACCTTTTTACGAGAAATTATAAAATACTACGTGCGGTTGATGATATATCCCTTCAAGTGAAGCAAGGGGAGATGGTTGGCTATATTGGTGAAAATGGTGCAGGGAAGTCCACCACTATCAAGATGCTTACTGGCATTCTGACGCCAACTTCGGGAGAGGTTATGGTAAATGGGATGAACCCTCATAAGGAAAGAGAGAAGTTTGTCCAAACGATTGGCGTAGTTTTCGGACAAAGATCGCAGCTTTGGTGGGATATTGCGGTACAAGAATCGTTTCGCCTTTTGAAAAAAGTTTATAAGGTTTCGGATGAAGACTACGATACTCATATGAAGGAAGTCATTGAAACGTTAGAAATTGGCCCGTTGTTAGATAAGCCGGTCAGGAAGTTGTCCTTAGGTCAGCGGATGCGCTGTGAATTGGCAGCAGCACTCATTCACAATCCACCGTTATTATTTTTAGACGAGCCAACGATTGGACTTGATGTTCTTGTAAAAATGAAGATTCGTGGTTTTCTAAAAGAAATAAACAGAAAATACAAAACGACTATTTTACTTACGACTCATGATTTAGCGGACATTGAAGCGCTGTGTGAACGGGTTGTCCTATTAGATGAAGGAAGTATTATTTATGATGGGCGTTTGGATGAGCTTCAGAAAAATTGGGTAGAAGGAAAGCAAGTCCATTTCGAGTTTCAACATGCGGTGGAGAAATCTCAATTGGAGGAAGTGAGTACTCACTTCGATGTAAAATGGCGTTGTGGAGAACGGGAGAATCAGTGGATTGCGATGATCGATGGAGATGATGATGCGATTTCCAAGTTAATGAGTCAGGTGATGCTGCATCATTCTATTTCCGATGTGAAGATAAATCGAGTCTCCACCGAAGAAATAATAAGAAATATTTATGAAGAAGGGATCAATCATGGGTAATGTATCTTTGTACTTAGAAATGATCCGAATCCGGTTTCTGATGATGCTTGCGTACCGGACGAATTATTATAGTGGGATTTTAATTTATTCTATTAATATAGGTGCGTATTATTTTTTATGGCAAGCGATTTATGGGGCGCAGGATAATATTGCAGGCATGAGTGTGAGCCAAATGACGACGTACGTAGCGGTTGCGTGGATGGCTCGGGCATTTTATTTTAATAATATTGATCGAGAAATTGCGAACGAAATTCAAGAGGGAAAAGTGGCAATCGAAATGATTCGCCCGTATCACTACCTTGGTGTGAAAACAATGCAGGGGTTAGGAGAAGGCTTGTTTCGATTACTCTTTTTCTCCGTTCCAGGGATGGTCATTATCTGGTTAGCTTTTCCTATCGATTTTTCCAATAGCTTAAATGTATGGATATTATTCTTCGTGTCGATAATATTCGCCTTTATTGTGAACACGCAATTGAACCTTCTGACAGGGATTTTAACTTTTTTCCTTCTATATAATACTGGTTTGATTCGTGGAAAACGGGTAATCATTGATTTGTTCTCAGGTTTGCTCTTGCCAATCTCGTTTTATCCCCTATGGGCGCAGGATATTATGGGCTTTCTACCGTTTCAGGCGATCAGCTATATTCCTTCGATGATTTTTACGGAAGGTTTTGTAGGTGCGGAGGTATATTCAGCGTTAGGTATTCAACTTTTTTGGTCTTTATTTTTAATTATTCCGATTCAATTGCTTTGGATGGTCGCTAGAAAACAATTGATTGTACAAGGAGGTTGATGGTGTGTTTTATTTTTCTATCTTTTTTCAATATGCAGCTCAGTACTTAAAGACACGCTTATCGTATCGGACGGACCTCGTTATAGAATTGTTTTCGGATCTTTTATCCCAAGCGGTTAATTTGATATTTATTCTTGTTGTGTTTGGACACACCACCTTGTTAGCTGGTTGGAATCGAGAAGAAATTATCTTTATTTATGGATTTTTCCTCGTACCATATGCGTTATTTTCTTCGTTTTTTAACATATGGGATTTTAACGATCGGTACATTGTGAAGGGAGAAATGGATCGAGTTTTAACAAGGCCGATTCATAGCTTGTTTCAAATTGTCATCGAGAGAATGGAATTAGAGTCCATGTTCGGGGCTGTGACGGGGATCGTGATTATGTTTTATGCGGGATCTCGGCTGGGGATGGAGTTGAGCTGGTACGACCCGTTTGTGTTTTTTGTGTTTGTTGTGGGCGGGGCATTTATCTACGCTGGGATATTTATTTCGCTGGCTGCGATCAGCTTTTGGTCGGACAGTAAGACCGATATTATGCCTATGATGTACAACATCGGGAACTATGGTCGATATCCAGTGGATATTTATAATTCGGTGATTCGGTTTGTGCTGACATGGGTGTTGCCATTTGCGTTTGTTGGTGTGTATCCGGCAGCGTTTTTCCTAGGGCGTTCGGAGTGGTATGGCTATGCGTTTCTGACTCCATTAATGGGTGTGATTTTTCTAGGGTTGGCCATTTTCCTTTGGAATGCTGGGGTGAAGAGGTATCGCGGGGCAGGGAATTAGGATGTGTTTTTGCTTTGTTTGGTGAAAAATAGGGTTGGATTGCATTGGGCAGCGTTCTGGCGATTTCACAACTTGAATCATAGGATAATAAAGTGGCACGAAGATTCTTCGTGCCGTTGTTTTCGTGTTTGCTTATCGAACTAACACTTATCCGATTGTTTAAATCATTCCTTATTCATGGACCCACTCGGACCAATGAGGGATCAGCAACATGGATTGATATAATAAGGGGAGAAATTTCCCTTATTTAGAAAATGACACCGAAAATAGTGAAAATAGCAGGAGAATTTTCCGCTATTTACTTAATAAACATGATAATTTGCTTATTTTGGCAGATTAACCGGAAAACCTTCCCTTATTTCCCACTAACCAAACTATGTTCTGAAGTTTAAGAGGAAAAACTACGCTTATTTTAAGTAGCTTTGGATAAATCACATCAAATTCACAAAAAGGAAATATTTATTTCCACCTATGTGAATAGGGGGAGGATTACTGAGTAATTCAAATCCATTTATCAATAAAACCCTGATATAATAACAAAAAAAAACACATGTGATTCCTGCTGTGAAATCTCATGTGTTTTTGCTTGGGAATGGCATGTTTGCACCTCTGAAGTAAACCCGTTTGTTATTATAACATCATCATTTTTTATTGACCAAATGGATTAATAATGAAATAACAAGTGATAACTGAATGATTATTACTATTACTAAGGCTACTATAATCCCTAAATCATTAAAAACATGCACTAAACCTATACCAATTAAAAATGTTAACATCAAAAATAAAATAGACGATATAAGAAAATAACTAATTACCGAGTTCATTTTATCGCCTCCTTTATTGTGCAAAACTTCTCGTAAGCGCCATACTTTTTTTCGTCCTAGTTAAATTTATTCAATATTAATGTGCTTTTTTAATTCTTTCTTTAATTTCTCAAAGTCATCAACACTGATATACTTTGAACCTAGTTCAACCTGTTTTTCGTATTTTAACATTAAAACGAACCTATCATCTACGATATTTCCTTTCTCTATATTGGAAATAATTATCTTTTCTCGCGGTAATGGAAAACCATGATGAATTGATAAGGAGCCGTATTTGATCCTTATATAATCAATGTTTTGGATTGAAAACCACAAAAATGATAAAAATAAACCTAGTAACAAACCTAAAAAATTTAAGGAGGAAATAAAGAAAGGATAGTCTAGAATTCTACTACTAATGAAAAGAAGCAATTGTGTAATAGAAATACGAACCACATAACACCAATAAACACCGTTGCTCCTCTTGCTCTATATTTAATTATCAAAATAATTAACCTCCCCAGGTGCCTTAGAAATTTGTTTGTTAGGATCTAGGTGTTATTTTTTTTCCTAATCTACCTTAAGCTTTATTCTTCTTTCTTATGAAAAGAATGCCTGCCAGGATTACTATATCTAGTAGCACCAAAAATGATGGATGAAAAACAAAGAAAGTGGTGTCTTGGTATTGGTAAGTTGCTGATGGATAATCCATTGAGACCAACCTCTCTTCTAGTATGTTTTTTAATGCTACCTAAATCTACTTTTCATCGTTTTCATAAGAGGCAGTTTTTCTCCAAGGCTTAAATGCCAAATAGCAAGTTACAGCAAAAAAGAGAATTCCACCTATCCATAAGTATAATGTGTTTGGTAGGTAATCCCAAGGAGATATGGAAATGTTAAAGTATGTTGATATTGCATTTCCAATAAAACTTAACAGAAATAAGGTTACAAATAGTAGTACACATTCTATTAGAACAGGAACTGGTTTAAACTTTTTTTGTTTGCTTCCTCGAAATAAAAACCATGCTATGGCTGCCAATACGAAAAATCCGAAATCCATATCTACACTCCTTGTTTAAAAAGTTGTTTTTACAGGTTCTGCATTTTTTAGGGGGGGTTATTTTTTGATAAACTCAATATATAAAGACTCCATCTCTTGTAATTTTACGTCTTCATATCTATTTTTCTTTGGATTAAATACACCTCTAGTTTCATTAAGTTCATAATCCTGTGCGAGTTGTTTTAAGACTAAATTTGGTTTTACTAAGCTACCTTGAGGATTTTCCATTATATAATTTCCGTCCTTAAATGATGCAACAACTTTTATATAATTACGTGGTTTCATTTCCTGGATTCTCCTTCTTCACATCTGTTTTTGGAGGATTCAAAAGAATAATGCTTATGTAGTTCCTCAACTTCAACAATTCTCCGAGTTTCTTCATATAACTGTCTATTTTCTTTCCTTTTATTTTAACATAAATATCCAATTTTGTGGACGCATAGAAATTTAGGCGTTATGAGCACATAATTACACGTTACATTCCCGAAGGAGCGTTTGGGAGAGTTGAACCGGAAGTGAATGTGGTATTCAATTCCCGAAGAAGCGTTTGGGAGAGGTGAACGGGAAGTAGAGGTCGTGTTCAATTCCCGAAGGAGTGTTTGGGAGAGTTGAATGGGAAGTGGAGGTCGTGTTCAATTCCCGAAGAAGCGTTTGGGAGAGTTGAACGGGAAGTGAATGTTGTTTTCAATTCCCGAAGGAGCGTTTGGGAAAGTTGAAAGGGAAGTGGAGGTCGTGTTCAATTCCCGAAGGAGCATCTGGAAGGGGTGAATGGGAAGTGGAGGTCGTGTTCAATTCCCGAAGGAGTGTTTGGGAGAGGGTGAACGGGAAGTGGAGGTCGTGTTCAATTCCCGAAGAAGCATCTGGAAGGGGTGAACGGGAAGTGAAGGTCGTGTTCAATTCCCGAAGGAGCATCTGAAAGGGCTGAATGGGAAGCGAATGTGGTTTTCAATTCCCGAAGAAGCGTTTGGGAGAGGTGAAAGGGAAGTGGAGGTCGTGTTCAATTCCCGAAGAAGCGTTTGGGAGAGTTGAACGGGAAGTGAAGGTCGTGTTCAATTCCCGAAGGAGCATCTGGAAGGGGTGAACGGGAAGTGGAGGTCGTGTTCAATTCCCGAAGGAGCATCTGGAAGGGGTGAACGGGAAGCGAATGTGGTTTTCAATTCCCGAAGGAGCGTTTGGGAGAGGGTGAACGGGAAGTGGAGGTCGTGTTCAATTCCCGAAGAAGCGTTTGGGAGAGGTGAACGGGAAGCGAATGTGGTTTTCAATTCCCGAAGGAGCGTTTGGGAAAGTTGAACGGGAAGTGGAGGTCGTGTTCAATTCCCGAAGGAGCATCTGGAAGGGGTGAACGGGAAGTGGAGGTCATCTTCAATTCCCGAAGGAGTGTTTGGGAGAGGTGAACGGGAAGTGGAGGTCGTGTTCAATTCCCGAAGAAGCATCTGGAAGGGGTGAACGGGAAGTGAAGGTCGTGTTCAATTCCCGAAGGCGCGGTTGGAAGAGTTGAACGGGAAGTGAATGTTGTTTTCAATTCCCGAAGGAGTGTTTGGAGGAGGTGAACGGGAAGTGAAAACAAAAATTCACTTTTCTGAGCCATCCCCCCCTTTAAAATAGGTAATTGATCTACCTTTTAGATGGCTGAAGCGTCAGTAAAGGCAAGTAATCCACCACGATTCCAAAGCGAACCACCAAAACCAACAAAACTTCTTGTCCTATTTACCTCCTTTTTTTCATAGACTAAATGGAGGTGATATAGATGAAGTACCTCCTTTTGTTAATAGTTGTGATTGTGGCAGTAGCTGGGGTGATTTCAAGTATATATTTGTTGTTGAAAAATCAGCAATCAACTGGGCGGAAATTGTCACTGCGACATTTTATCGTTCTGTTCTTAGTATACGCGACGATAACCGCAGGATTTGGAGTTGTTTATCTTAGTCTGGAATTAACAGGACTTTCTGTTTTAGTGGAGGATGGACAATATCATTATGATTCCTTCTTTCATTTAGTAGAAGATGTGATGTATTTTAGCGCAGTTACACTGTTGACGGTAGGTTATGGAGATATTACTCCGCAAGGGATTGGACGCTGGATTGCGATAGTCCAAGCACTAATCGGGTACCTGCTTCCTGCTGCTTTTGTTGTTACCTCTGTTTTTATTTATGAAAGGGAGCGTCAACGTTTGTAGGTTTTCGATAGATTGGTTATCCTTATAGAAGAGGGATAACTAATTTTTTCGCAAAAAAAAGGAGGAACTTACATATGACAGTAGAGGTTGGACAACAAGTACCTGACTTAACATTGAAAGCAAATGGTGGAAAAGAAATAAGTTTATCAGATTATCGTGGGAAATATGTAGTACTTTATTTTTACCCGAAAGATATGACGCCAGGGTGCACGACGGAAGCTTGTGATTTCCGAGACAACCATGAAAGCTTCAAAGATGTGAATGCAGTAATTTTAGGAGTTAGCCCAGATCCAGTGGCACGTCACGAGAAATTTATAGACAAGCACGATTTACCTTTCGAGCTTCTTGCTGATGAGGAAAATCAGCTCGCGGAAGCGTTCGGTGTTTGGAAGTTGAAGAAAAACTTTGGGAAAGAGTACATGGGAATTGAGCGTTCTACCTTTATCATTGATCCGGAAGGAAACCTCATCAAGGAGTGGCGCAAGGTCAAGGTGAAGGGGCATGTCGAAGAGGCGTTGCAATATTTGCGTGAGCAAGGGAAATAATATATTGTTGGTAAAAAACGCAGTGAATTCACTGCGTTTTTTTTAGGTGGAAGCAATGGGGACGGTTCTCGCTGCTTCCTTCGCAAAAAAAGGAAGCAAGGAGAACCGTCCCCGCTGCTTCCCCGCTGCTTCTCTAGCTGAAACTTACCTTAATGTGATTCGTAGAATACAATGTTGCTGAATCTTCTACTTGAGGAACAGGACTTACTACGTGTCATTTCGAAATATTTGGAGTGAATAGTCTGTTCATGAAAAAGAGTAGAGTCGTGATTTTTCCAAAAAAAGCACCTATACCTATTAAAATATCAGAGTGTTAATCAATGTTACTTTTAAAGGAGTGATGATAATGGATGAGTTGATGGCTACCATTTTTGTCTGGATTTTGCCTGTTTTACTTGTTTGTTTTATTATTAGCATTATCAAGCGCAATGGCTGGTTTGGACGAATATCAATCATACTATATCTTTTATTTGTGACGACAGGAATGTTCTTTGTTTTTTCCAATCCTGTTGAGTGGTATCACGAGGTATACATTATTTCGTTTGTTTCATTATTTTATTTTTGGTGTGTTTTTACATATTATATGGTGAAAGATAAAAGTAAGAAAATACCTGTTGTGTTTAGTATTATATCTGGAGCTCTTATGATTGTTTCCAGCTATTTTAATCCAGAACCAGGGATGCTATCCGAAACGATCAGCATGGTTGTTGCTTTTTTTATTCTATTTCCAATTGCATCAATTATTTTTTCTATCATTATTACAATGGTAACAGGGAATGTAAGATCCTCTAAATTAGTGGATAAGGCAAGAGGTACGGATAAAAAGGTGTTCTCAGAGTATAAACTTCCAACATATTCAGTTGGAGTCAGTGTTCCGATTATTCACGGGATGAAGGAGTATCGGCTCGTTGGTGATAGTTCAATGTTAGGAGATTTATTTATGCGGTTTCTCGTTATCGATGAAGATGGGAGACAGGTGCATAATAAAGAATTGATTGGAAAGGTGGCTGAACCAATCTCGGAGATTCTTTTATTTAAGGCCCTTCAACAACCAGTCAATCGGATGAAGAATGGCTTAAGTAATCCTCAGAATAGAGAAGCAGAAGCAGCTGATGTATCTACTATTGACCTCACCAACCTAAATGAGGGAATCATAGAGAGGGTAAAATCAATTCGGTTGCATTATGTACAGCTTAGTCAATCCCGAGAAAGGCTAATTGAATTATTATCATTATTAGAAAGAGAAGTTTCTAACATAGAAAAAGATGGGGTTGTAAATGAGAAAAATAAGAAAAAATTTGATACCCTTTTTCCAGAGTTTCTAGAATTATGCCTACAACGAATCTATTTTTTCAAAAAATATGAATCAGATATAAAGTCTATTAATGAAGAGGATCCTTTATCCTTGGGGCCTCTAAGAAAGTGTTTTTCAGATCTTCCTTGGGATCACACTTTATATAAAATGGCACTTTCGAAGTGTCATATCACTATTACTAAAAACCAGAATCATACATTAGAAACTATCATGAGAACCTATATACAGAAAGCTTCTATTGTACATCAGAGAGAAAGTTTCAGTGAGGTTTTCGTATCTCCAAAAGAAAGAAGGGCATTTCCATTATCTTTGGTCGGAAGTGGAATATACTTCTTGGTAGTACTCCCGTTGATGATTTGGTTAATGGTGAATGTTGGAGGTATAACTATACTCGGAATCACGGTAATTTTTCTAGGCGCACCTTTAGCTTGTGTTGTTCCATTATCCTCATTTCAATATATTCACAGACTAATGTGGGAACGACTAGAACCAATTTTAGTAGGGGACGATCACATAGAAAAACCTTTGTTCCGATGTCATGTTAGAAACCATACATTAAAGCAATTTGTTTGGTATATATTCTTCTTATTCTTAATAGGGTTTGGTTTTTATTGGTTCCTTAATGGTGGAGTTGACCTGGACATGCTCATACATATATTCATACCACTGTTCATTTCTATATTTGCAATTGGATATATTTGGCCGAGAATGAAACTGAATATCCGCCGTTTTTCTATATATGAGGAATTCATAGAAATTCAAACGGATCTTCTTTCAGTAAAGCAAATGAAAGGCATAGTGTTTGAACCAAGGAAACAACATGTTGATTTTCAAGTGAATCATACTAGAGATTTAGATAGAAGTCTTCGTTTTCTGAGTCAACAAGATTTTGAAGATGCTAAAAAGTTATTGGAAAGTTGGGCATCAGAACATCAGATTCCAACAAAAGATCAAGGATAAGAGGTTCTGAGGGCAATGAAGTAGCAATGGGGACGGTTCTCGCTGCTTCCTTCGCAAAAAAGGAAGCAAGGAGAACCGTCCCCACTGCTTCACTTGTTTTCGAAGTATTCTAGGACTTCTTTCCAATCGTGTTTGTGGGTTACGAGTTGTGATTCTTCAAAGATGATATAGATTGGATATTGTTTATATTCTGCTGGTGGGTTGAATAGTTCGAACTCTTCGATAGTATTTAGGTATACCCCTGTGTAATAGTCAGAATTATTGTTACCTTGAATCTGATGTAGCTCGTACCAATATTGGTCTTGCAAGTCATGATATTCATTACTATATACCTCGTATTCCATTTCTTCGATAGCGATTACCAAACTGTCGACACCACGATAGGAATTTGAAAAGAGGAAATCATCAAAGGTGAGAGGGTAAACACGAATTTCTTCGGCTGTATAGATAGGAAGAAAGTTTCGATCATACAAAATATAATTTGATCTATCTGTTTGTACTTGCGGTTCGAACTTTTCTTCTACTTTCACGGAAATGGCGCGACCAGACCCACTATAAAAGGACCTCAAATATTCCGTGCGATTGTTAAAAATTATGTCATGGCTAGTTAAGTATACATCCAGTTCCTCACCAGTTTCATCATCAATAACCTTCGTGTCTTTTGTGATATAAACATGGTATGCCTCAACCTCGTATGTCCCATCAGGAACGGAAAAATTATCTGTATAAAATCGATCGAAATGGGTTTGCTCCAGGTCTGTACCGTTTATATTATCCTCAACAAAAACGGTGATGAGATTCATCATTTGACTCATTCCTATATTTTTTCCTTCAATATCATAGCCGTCGTCTACAAAGGGATTGCAGCCTATGAGAAGAGATGTTGCTACTAGTAGCATTATTGTCATTTTTTTCATAGTATCATGTCTCCTTACTTATCTATAACGGACTCAACATATTCAGCAGCGTCATCCCAGTCGTGTGTATCATACAAAAGACCATCTTCGTTTAATATAAAAAAGATAGGATATTGCTGATACTCGGATGGAGGATGATACTGTTCAAAGTATGGAACTTCCCACGTCTGAAAGGTTACATATGCACTAGGATCCTGGGAGCTAATTAAGGAATTCCATAATTTATCGTAATCAAAATAATAGTTATTCATATTATCTGTGCTAGGGTCGTAAACAGCCGTGATGGAAATTTCATCAGGTTGAATATGTACTGTATTCGTTAATACAAAATCATTAAAAGTTAACGGGAACAGCCGAACCTCTTTGGCTCTGTATATAGGTAAAAAACTTCGATCATACATGATGTAGTTACTTCTATTCGATGACACGCTCGAGGAAAACGTTTCTTCTACCTTCACTGCGACTTTTCGGTATGGATGAAAGAGAAGAGTAGATGCTACAGTTTCGGAATGACCAGAGAAAAATTCATGACGACTTACCATCTGGAGTTCTTCACCACTTCCCTCGTTTATAATCTTTGTGTCCTTTGTTAGAAAAACTTGATAGGCCTCTACCTCGTAATCCTTAAAGGAAGATGGATCCCATCCTTGAAGTATAACTTCATTTCCTCCTAGATTATCTTCCACAAAAACAGTAAGAACGTTAAATAAATCATGTACTCCTAAAGTTATCCCCTCAAAATCATAGTCATCTCTCTCCTGTGAGTTACAACTAACTATTAGAAATAACAAACATAGAAGTAGGACCAATGTCTTTTTCATCAAGTTTTTCCCCTTAATAAAGAAAAGAATGTGTATGTGTAAAATATTAACATGTTTTTCGTATAAATGGTTGAAAATTTCTAACAACTATATTGACAATTGGAAAATACTTCTGTAGTATATTGGTTAGTTAGTTGAGTAATTAACCATTAAGGTGGTGAACGTAGTGATTAGCAAATTAAATGAAGATCGCCCTATTTTTCAGCAGATAAGTGACATGATCAAAGACAATATACTAGACGATGCACTGAAGGAGGGAGACAAAATTCCTTCTACAAACGAATTAGCGAGTTTTTACAAAATAAATCCAGCAACCGCACAAAAGGGAATCCAACTGTTAGTAGATAAAGGCATTATTTTTAAACGGAGGGGGATTGGGATGTTTGTACAGGAGGCAGCAAAAGTAAAGTTAATTGAAGAAAGAAAATCGGAGTTCAAAGAGCAATACATTAATCCCTTATTGCATGAAGCCAAAAGGTTAGAACTATCGAAGGATGATATATTACGTTTTTTTAAAGAGGAGGAGAAAGAATGACATACTGCTTAAAGGTAGAGAATGTATCTTATCGCCATGGAAAAGTGAATGCACTGAACAACGTGTCTTTTCAATTAGAATCCGGGAAAATTTATGGACTATGGGGGCGGAATGGTGCTGGAAAAACAACGTTGATGCGCTGCATGACTGGGTTGTTAAAAACGGGGAGTGGGAATGTTTCTTTAAATGGAAAGCATCCTTATGAAAACAGAGATGTGCTACAACAAATTTGTTTTATTCAAGAAAATCATCCTCTAAATACGCAGTGGAAAGTCAAAGATGCCATGGAGATAGCTTCATGTTTCTACCCAAATTGGAACGGAGCAAAAGCAAAACAATGTCTTCGAGCGTTCCGGTTGGATGAAAAAATAAGAGTAAAAGCGATGTCCAAAGGGATGAGAACGGCGTTAGCGTTAACGATCGGTTTAAGTAGCGGTGCACCTGTTATGATTTTCGACGAACCTACAAATGGACTAGATGCTGCAGTTCGAGAAACGTTCTATGAATTGTTAGTATACGATGATAGTTTTGAAGATAGTATCATTATTCTGTCTACGCATTATATTCAAGAATTGCAACGTTACATCGAAGAAATCATTGTTTTACATGAAGGGAAATTAATTATGCAAGATTCGATTGAAGCGATTCGGGAACGCACTGGATATATTCATGGAAACAAAGAATCTAGGAAATTAGTTGTTGATGAATCTGCCATATTAGAGCGTTCTGAGATGGGGCCAATGGTTCGACTAATGGTGGAGGATATCGAGCTATCTGCTAGATTTGATGAGAAGGTAGATTTGCAAGATTATTTATTGCGAAAAACGGATCGTAAACATGGAGAGCAGAAGGAGGACCGCTATTATGAAGGAGCTTAAAGGGTTGTGGAAGATTCTGTGGTTGGATATTCGTCGATCTTATTCTATCTTCTGGTCGATTCTATTATTCTTCGTCATACTTGGGATCGGAATTAGTATCTCCTTTCCGCAGGGAGAGGTTAGCTGGAATATGGATGGGGCTGTGTTGATTTATCAAATTGTTATTGGTGCTATGTTGTTTCGTATTGCCTTTGATTATGGCTCCACATTTGGAAGTACGAGGAAGTTGATGTATGTTGGGGTTGTTTCTTTCCTATTCATCCTTAGTCTAGTAAGTGCGTTCCTGTTAAATGCACTCTATTTTTTATTACAACCTCTGCTTTCTGTACTAGATGTAAATATGGAACTAAATAGTTTGCTTCATATGTCGACTATCTCGGAGAACTTTTTTGGCTATCTCCTAATACTCTTTACAATTTACGTATTTTCATCAACAGTTAGTATGCTACTATCGATTTTAAAGCAGCAAGTAGGAGCGATTGCCCTATACGGAACGGCAGGTATTTTCGCACTTACCGTCATTCTTCCAGCGGTGAACACATATTGGGTGGATCTGTTTTACTGGTTTTCCAGAGCTCCGTTGTTAAACATGTTCTTGTGGATCCTTCTAGTTAGTGTGGTGTTGCTATGTATCCCAGTACCTTTTGTAAGACAATTTCAAATTTTCTCGGATAAAAAATAGTGTGTCTTGGTTGGAGAGAGTGGAAGTCGGTTTCGGACTTTCCCACTCTCTCTTTTTACTTTGAAAAATGTAATGGATGTGACTAGTAGGAAAAAATTGTATTCAACATAACATCCCATCTGATACAATAAAATGGACAGATTCATAGTAAATTCATTTTTTCAAAATGGAGATGAACTAGGTGAAGCAAATTTTTCCTTTTATACTCATAGCAGTTATTATCGGTGGAGCGATGTTGTTTCTTAAGGATGACTACGAAGAAGCAGCGGAATTTGATCCATTACTTACACATGAAGAATGGTCTCAATCATGGATGGCAACTTTTTTCCTTGAAGAAGGGGAAAATGAAGAGGAATATAATATTGGAGTGAAATTAGAATTGGAACGTGAAGACGTAGAAATAGATGCCATCGAATTATTTGTGGATACGCAATATGGGGGCTTCTTTTACCAGGATCTACACATAGAGGAGTTTGACGGAATGCTAATGTATTCGGAAGCTTGTAATTTATGTGGTGAAAATACAGACGGGTATATAAATGGGAATATGATGTTGAATTGGAAACAGAATGGAAACATCCGCTCCGAGTATTTTCACTTTTCCTTTAATTTGTATCATCTAGATTTAAATTAAGGGTACATGTGTCCAAACCATCTCCAACTTAAAACATATGTATATAGGGAACGGTGACAAAACGATCCCTCTTTTATTAATATGGTGCTCTCTGTTTGGATGCGAGGCTTTATGCCTCGCTTTTTTTGCTTTTATTGGGAGGGGACCTGGAGCCTTTATCGGGTCAGGGATTATGGTGTGTGGTTGGATGGAAATCGAGCGGATGAGCGACGATTAATCTTATGAAGTGCTCGATCGGATCGAAATCGAGCAGACTGGTAAACAATTTTTCCTCCAGCGAAAAGTCTTCGTAAGCGTGGTAACTAAATCAACGTAGAAAGTTTCCAACAATATATATCGCCAAAACCATCCTATGTTATGATGAAAGAAAGTGTAAAACAGCCTCACGAAATGGTGCAAACCTTATAGTCGCGCCCAAGCTAATGAAAACCGTACTATACCAAAACAACTACGTTTTTTACCCTAAAATCTAATGAAGGGATGGAATATAATGAACATTGTTTCTTCGGCAAAAATAAGAAGAGATTTGCGAGAGCATTTACATTCTACGTATCCTCAATTAGAATTTCAATTATGTAAGAATATGACGGAAGCAGAGAGCTTTTTAGCCACCGCTGAAATTTTGCTTACTAATGGTTTTGACGTAACGAAAGAACATATAATAAACGCCAAAAACTTAAAATGGATTATGGTTTTATCAGCTGGTATAGACGAACTGCCTCTTGAACAAATAAAAAATAGAAACATCCTCGTCACCAATGTAAGTGGAATACATGCCATCCCAATGGCCGAGTATACAATAGCTATGATGCTTCAAGTTTCACGAAACACCAAAGCTCTAATAAAAAGCGAACAAGACAAGCATTGGAATAGTAAACTAGTAATGAACGAAATTCATGGGAAAACAATAGGGATATTAGGTACAGGTGCTATTGGACAAGAGGTTGCTCGATTAGCGAAAGCATTTCACATGAAAACGATGGGAATGAATCGTAGTGGACGAGAAGTGTCATATTTTGATGTGATGTACACATCGGCTCAACTTCACGATATAGTAAAAGAATCTGATTTTCTCCTATCGGTTTTACCGAAAACAAAGGAAACGGACGGTATCCTCACAAAAAATGAATTTGCATTAATGAAAAAGAACGCCATACTTATTAATATAGGAAGAGGAAATGTCATGAATGATTGGGATTTACTACATGCATTGAACAATGGTGAGATAGCTCATGCAGTATTAGATGTATTTAATGAGGAGCCACTCCCAACGGATCACCCATATTGGCGTATGGAAAATGTTACAGTGACGCCTCATTTATCTGGAATATCACCAAAATATCAATCACGTGCTCTTGAAATCTTTGAAGCAAATTTAAAGGAGTTTCTAAATGGGCGAGAGAATTATATTAATAAAATTAACTTGTCAAAAGGCTACTAACCCCACTTGAAGGAGGATTTAGAATGAAATTAATGGTGTGTGTTGTAAACAACCGCTATGCGGATAAAATGGAAGAAGAATTAAAAGCAAAAGGATACCGCATGACGGAGTTAGCCAGCTCAGGAGGTTTTTTGAAAAAAGGCAATACCACTTTCTTATTTGGGGTTACAGATGAAGATGTACCAGGTCTTCGAAGTGAGATGCAGCGTATCTGTAGAGAAGTAGAATCGAAAAAAGGAAAGTTGAAGGATACAAAAAGTCGATATACTTCCTTTGTTATTAATGTAAAAGACAGTGCTCCGTTTTTCCAACAATAAAAGGACATAATCTTATCGTAAAAGTCATATTAATATGAATGATCTCTCAAATTCTATATATAATTGTTTATAAAAGGTGTATATGTTGACAAGAAAGTCGGTCCGTTAGTATACTATTTATAAATATTATAAAGTAAGAATGTTTTTTGAAAGAGGTGAAGTATATGGAGAATCATCGACTTCAAGAAGCGTTACATTCTTTAAAAAGCACTAAAGTTCGAATGACACCACAGCGCCATGCTATATTAGAATTCTTGTTCAATGCGAAGAGTCATCCAACAGCCGATGAGATTTACAAAGCGTTGGAAGGGAAATTTCCGAACATGAGTGTTGCGACCGTTTATAATAACTTACGTGTTTTTAAAGAAGTCGGTCTAGTAAGAGAGCTAACATATGGCGACTCTTCTAGCAGATTCGACAGTAACACTTCTGATCATTATCATGTCATTTGTGATGATTGTGGTAAAATTGTAGATTTTCACTATCCTGGCTTAGATGAAGTAGAGACTTTAGCAGAACACGTAACAAGTTTTAAAGTAAGAGACCATCGCATGGAAATTTACGGGCTGTGTCCTGAGTGTAATAAACATAAACAACATTAAAAGAAGCTGGTTTAATAACAGCTTCTTTTTTTGGTTGTTAGTAGGTCGGAGTGGCGACGCTCATGCTGCCTGTAAGTGCGTTCGCCCCCTATGCTTTTCAAATACTAAAACTTTTTCTTCTTATTATAATCTTCATCAAAATCTTTTCCTTCGAGTGATTTATCTAAAGTCAGTGGCTCGCTACAATACATACAAGCATCTACACGACCGAGCATCTTTGTATATTTTCCGCAATTGGGGCAAACAACTTGTACTGTTTTTGAAGAAAGCATTCCGATCCAAAAATAAATCACTGTACTAGCGATAATAGATAGAAAACCGAGAATCATAAATAAGGTCATAAATAACGGACTTCTTTGGAAGAATAATCCTAAATACATAATGATGATTCCGCCAAATATTAAAACAAGTGCAAAGGTTCTTATTTTATTAATTTTGTTTGAATATTTTATTCCCATGTCAATCCAACCTCCTAAATTGAAAGTATAGCATATTTTATAGAGAAATAACTATTTATAGATAGACAAACGATTTATTTAGAAGGTTTTTTCTTGAATTCGTCGAACATAATTAAAATAAGATGAGAATTCTGCTTTTTAGGAGGCACCAAAAATGGATTATTTTCTAAGGCAATTGTACCAAGACCGTTCCAGTGATGAACACACACTAGGGATCATTTCAGTGGAACGTAGGTCGAAAGTAGATACAAATACAGATTACTTTGATAATGTACTATTAGTTATTATATCGGATAAAAAAGAAGCAAATCCTTGGGAAATAAAACACTATGCATATAATAGTTATAAAGTGGCGATGCATCTTGTGAGATCTTCTCAAATTAAAGATTGGCTTTTAAATAGTTCCAATCGTCGTATCATCGACTGGTTAATGAATGGCAAGATTGTGTTTGATAGAAATGAGTATACTGCTAATTTTCGGAAAACAATGTTGGAGTTCCCTTTGGAGGAACGAAAAGTGAAAATCGGGGTGGAATTTTCTAAATTAATTCGTCGATTTAAAGATGGAAAAGCTTTGTTCCATGAAAAACATTATTTAGATGCCTATAATCAAATCGTTCATGCTCTTCACCATTTAGCGAGATTGTCAATCATCGACCATGGCTTCTATCCAGAAGTAACGGTGTGGCAACAAGTGAAGAAAATAGAGCCGGAGATTTATAAATTATATTCAGAGCTTGTAACAGGGTCAGAGCCTATTGAAAAGAAATTAGAGCTTCTGTTGCTAGCTAATGAATTTGAGTTGATGTCCAAAACAAAATTAGGTAGTGCTCATATTATTGATTTAATGAAAAGGAAGCAAGATTCCTGGACAATAGATGAATTGAAACAAGAAGTTGGTATGCATGAGTATTCACTAGATCTTAGCATCTTATTAGAGTATCTCGTTCAAAAGGGATATATTGACGTAGTGAATGTAGAGACAAAAGGCAAGGACATATATCATCGTTATTATGTAGTTAATGAAGCTTTGTTTCGTGGGTGACATTGTAGGTTAACAATTGAAACTCATTAAACAACTCCATAATAGAACAATGTTGATCTCATTCTATTGGAAAAAATAGAGTGGGGTCTTTTTATTATAGAAGAAAGAGGTAACTATTCCATAGGGAATGACTGAGTATGATTTCACGAAAGATTGTAAGAGGGGAGGTGACTTTACATTATTAAACTCTTTCCATCTTTTTCATGTTGAATTGTCTCGTGGAAACATGATATATTATTATTCGTCGCTCCAAACGGATTTGAATTGGGATTGAAAAAACTTTCTGAGAAGAGTTGACACTTGAAAGAGAGAATGGTATATTAATTCTTGTCGCTAAAAACAAACGACAAAATATTTTTTTAAAAACTGTTGACTTCGACAAATTATATTGATATAATATAAAAGCTGTCGTGAAAAACAGTGAGAAACATA
>NZ_JBGUAU010000022.1:0-89604 GCF_041820985.1 Evansella sp. AB-rgal1 | reverse complement strand
TATTTTCCACTTATACTAAGAATTGCGTTCATTTTGTGTAAAATAAGCGTAGTTTTTCCCTTTAAACAAAGCAAAATGAATTATTTTCACGACTATTTAATAAATAGCTGGAAATTTTCCCTCTATTTCAGTGTTTTTTATTGTGATTTTATAAATAAGCGCAATTTCTCCGCTTATTCACCCTACTCATTTCAACATCGCGAACGGAACTACTTATTTGTGTTAACGACTTTTTCAAAACTCCATCTATAGAATGATTGAAAATGGTTATTATAAATTGGTTATTAATAAAAGTAAATTTATTTATCATCTTAAGGTGTTGGAAATAGGGGGAGTAAAAGATTCTTTGTCTATCAGTTGGGAAATGCCACAAGTAAATACCAAAGTTATGTTGTTTATTAAAAAATAATAAATAAAATTCTATAAAAAACCGCCGTCCACAATAAAAAATGGATGGCGGATTTTCCTTGTGGAAAACAACACCGGATGTGTTTGAAAACAATATTTTCCCCAACTATCATGATTATTTTTTAAATAGACTCTTTACCCCTCTAAACAAGTTCCCATTTGCAATATCCACGATAAACTGAACGATTGGAACGGACATTTGATCTGGAGCAAACAATGGCAACGCCCTCATAGGAGTATCTGACGCTGAATCCATCAGCATTTTATATTCAGGGTTGGAGTAATCCACTTTCCCGCCAAATTGTTTTGCTAATTTCTTTTCTATACCCTTATAGATGAACCTACACAGAATGCTCGTTTCCTTCATTTCTTTTATGGAACTCGATAAATCATACGACCCTTTTGTCTGTGGAACATATTCTGGATATGGCTCATGTATGGTTAGAAAATCTTTCTTCGTTGGAATGCCTTGTAATGTATCATACCAATCACTAGAATCAATACTAACAGGAGAATTACCCTCTAAAAAAATCTTCTTTTCCAGAAGAATATTCTCACAATCCGCTCCAAGTTGAATGATATACTCTCCACTTTCCACAATCCAATCTGATTTTTTCTTATCATAGATTGTAAAGCTTCTTCTGTTCAAATTGATCGTCACTTCTTTGCTTTCTCCTGGTTCAAGATATAGTTTAACAAATTCTTTTAACTCTCGCTTTGGACGATAAGCACCGCCTGTCTTTGGTGAAACATATAATTGAACAATTTCATACCCTGCCATTTGTCCACTATTTTTAATAGTAGCTGTAACAGTTACTTCCTCATTTTCTCCTCGCTGAACTTCCATGTTCGAATACTCATAGGTTGTGTAAGATAATCCATAACCAAACGGATACCTTACCTTTTTCCCAGCTGAAGTAAAGTATCGATAGCCACAATACATACTTTCCAAATAGGGTGTTTGCTTTGGATTCTCCTGATAATAACTACTGTTTACTACATCACTATACTCAAGCGGATAACTTTCTGTCAGCTTGCCGCTTGGATTAACTGTTCCAAACAATAAATCTGCTGCAGCCTGTCCACCTGCTTGTCCAGCAAGTTGCATATGAAGAATTGCTTTGGCCTTGTTTTCCCAAGGCATTTCGATGGCACTTCCTCCAACTAGAACGATGACTACATTCTCTTGTACGTTAGAGATATCTTGTAGTAACTGGATCTGATTTTTTGGTAGTCTCAGGTGCGTTCGATCAAACCCTTCGCTTTCAAAAATATCGGTGAGACCGATACACAATACAACCACATCTGCTGACTCTGCTAGTTTCACTGCCTTTTCATGGAGACTCTCTTCCACCTTGTCTTCGATTGTATATCCTTGCTCATAGGTCATATGTTCCGTATACGACTTAATACCAGCTAAAAGATTTGTTAATCTCGTTGGTGTTACTTGAGAAGAGCCACTTCCTTGATACCTTGGTGTTTCTGCTAACTTGCCAATAACGGCAACCTTCGTATCTTTTTGAAGTGGTAACAAGGAATCGTTTTTTAACAATACTCCTGATGCCTGAGCAATTTGTCTCGCCAACTCGTGATTTTCCTGAAATAGATTATCAGACACGTCCTCTTGCTTTTGCGAGGTGGTTCGTTCAATCAACGACAGCAATCGATCAACACATTCATCTATGAACTCTTCTTTTACATCCCCATTTTCTACAGCTGCTTTCACTTCCTGATCAAAACGACCTTCACTACCTGGCATCTCTAGGTCAACACCCGCTTTAAAAGCTTCTATCCGATCATTCATTGCTCCCCAATCGGTTATGACCACTCCGTCAAATCCCCATTCCTTTCGTAAGATATCCGTTATTAACGTTTTATTATCACTGCAATACGATCCTTCTACCTTATTGTAGGCACACATAATCGTAGTGGGTTTCCCCTCTTTCACTGCCATTTCAAAGGCAGGCAAATAGTACTCTCTCATGGCACGGTCATCCACACGTACATCCGTACTCATTCGCTTCAGCTCTTGATTATTCAAGGCAAAGTGTTTTAATGATACTCCCGTTCCTGTACTTTGGCACCCATTGATCCACGATGTTGATAAGACTCCAGAAAGAAAGGGATCCTCACTAAAATATTCAAAGTTACGTCCACATAAAGGGTTTCTCTTCATGTTGGTACCTGGACCTAACACCACATTAACCCCTAACTTCACTGCTTCGTTCCCAATTGCTTCCCCCATTTTGTAAGTAAGGTTCCTATCCCATGCTGTACTTACCGCACTTGCTGTTGGGAAACACGTGGTAGCTATGCTCGCTTGTAGACCTAGGTGGTCACCTTTTCCTTCTTGTTTCCGCAGTCCATGAGGTCCATCACTTAAAAACAACGACGGAATCCCTAGTTCCTTATACTCTTTTGTTTCCCAGAATGATTGGCCAGAACAGAAAGCAATCTTCTGTTCCAACGTCATTTTTGAAATCGTATCTAAATGTTTCATGTTTACATCCCCCGATTGAAAAATAACTGATATTAATATGAAAACGCAGACATATCTATTCTAATATCTCATCATATCCTTTAAACTCTACTTCATTATACCTAAATCAAACTTCAAATGCTTTTACCAATAGTGATCAAACACAATAATAATGTTTAAGCAAAACTACTTTTCCAGTTAAAATTTTATGGTATTCTTATATCAACTACTAATAGGAGAGGATAACGAGAATGTTAAACAAAGTCATGGCATTTATACTCATTTTAGCTTTAAGCGGTTGTTCCCTTCTTCCAAAAGAAACAATGGATCTATTAGATGAAGAGATTTCATCCGTGTCGATTTCAAAAACAATGGAATTAGGGGAAATAAATGAAAGTATCCTTCATGTTTTTACAGATGATGAAACAATACCTATCTTTAGAGAAGCAATCACAACAGCAACCAAGGAAACTTATAGTATTGATATAGATACTTCTGATTATGACCTATTAATAGAGTATGAATCTGATGAAGGAGCACTCCCAGCACATCCGATACATCTATGGTTAGGTGAAGAGGGCGAGCATAGCTATTTTATGTATATGATAGACACAGAAACGTTGTGTAAAACTTCTAACAACATGACCAATTCACTTCGATTATTACTACATAGTATCAATCAGTAAAATATCGAAAACATAAGGCGATATGAACGATTTTTGAGTCACCATTCTTATTAAAACTACAAATAAATAAAATGGCACGAAACTGGTGCCATTTTACTATGTGAATTACATCTGAGTTCAAGTAAGTATTCATCATCTCGATTACGCTTACTGACAATGATAGATTCTATGATACTAATTACTCCAAATCACCAGTAATCGTAGCGAATCAAAGTAATCCAATACCAACAACTCTATGAAACCAGCAACCATACAAATACCAATGCCACCAACAAAGCCAGTAACGACCCGTCTTCTATTTGTACTCTCTTTTCCCCACACATACTGAAGTAATCCATCCATAATCATAGGAGCCAGAAAGAGAATGGACAAGACAGCTAAGGTCACCATCCCGATCCTAGGATAATCAACCTCAAACAATAGGTGAATAACAAAGAACAACAAAACAGATACTAACATACTGGTACATCTCCAGCATAACGGAAAGCAGAACTCCCTTATATGTGGAGCTCTCTCACACTTCCCATTACATAACGGCACTTTCCCAAACTCCTCTTTCATTTCTCTTACTCTATTTCGAATCCCCATTTATCTACTATTCAACTTCGCACAGCAAAATAAAATAACAAGTATTACGATAATAGCTACAATGAAAATCATTCTTTCTCCTCCTAATTCGCCACTTCTAAGAAGTCCAACCACTCTTTTTCAAAATCGATTCCCATACTGAAAATCTCGCTAATGGATTCCAAATCACTCTGTACAGAATCCTGGTACAAATTTATGTCCATCAAATTCCGCGCAATCTCCGTTGTTTCCTCTTGAATCTCTAGCAACTTCCTTTCCACATCATGAGAATATGAATCACTCAAACTACGCACTTCATCCATGTATCTCTGATTCTCCTTTGCAAAAACCTCTTCAATATTTGCAATCAATAACCCGTGCTTCACATTGAAAAGATCCGCTTTCTGCAATATAAGTAAGGAGAAATTCGTACAAATGATCGTCGATATTATTTGTAATGGCAACAGTAATGGCTCCGGAATAGCAAACTGCTTTTCTATGTACTCAAACAGAATTTCCACAGTAAACGTAGTAAGTGTTACAGAGAACAACGTAAATACCGAATCCGCTTTTTGCGCTGCACTAGCACTTTTATCTCCAATGATTTTCACTGCATCTACCACAGCTAATACAAGATTTTTCGCCAATCGAATCATTTTTTTCACAGTAGCTTTCACCATATTGATGAGGATATCAAAAAATGATTTGATAAACGTCTTCAGTCCGTTTTGTGCGATGCCCTGAAATATGTTCTTTAACTTCGATACCACATACTTACAAATCCGCTTCCCTGCTTGCTCCAGCTTTGTCAACGCATTATCAAGCGTGATATGTTTATCCTTCATAATCCCTTTCATTTCATATAACAACGGAGGCATCGTATAGTAGATGACTTGCCCACCTACAATTTTTCCAAGAGATTTCGCAGCGTGCTTTCCAGCATCCTTAGACACCGCTTTGTAATCTGTTTCCTTTAGGATGGTTCGACTCTCTCCGTTTTGCGATTTCTTCAGCTCCGAGGTAAGCTTAGCTTTCACACTTTTCGGTACTTTTCCATCCTCATTCAAGTACCCTCCCTCTACTAACTTTCCTCTCGCTTCTTCCCCTTTAATATTTTCCCAACGCTGCACCACAGCATCTGCCAATTGATCCGGGGTAGCCCGATGTGTAATGTCATTCCCTGTTTTATCGAAAACTTTGACATCCCCTTTTGATTGGTTCGCCGTTTTGTTCATCATGGTGAAGTTCTCCGATGAGTTATAAAACTCTCTGATACGTTCTTCTCCACCCTCTTTTAAATATCGATTGTATACATAAGCCGTACTTAGCGCTTGTGTGTGGTCTACATCTAGATTACTTACATCAAACCCTAGTGAGTTCTGAGATTTCGATTCTGCTTTTCCTGTAAACTCATCTTCAACTCCACTTTGGTCTGCGGTTTTTTGATCTCGATATGCTTTCTTTCCTTTTTGAATGATCCCTCGATCTTTGTAGCTCGATTTCGTTTTTCCATTATCTAACACCACTTTTTCTTTTTCGAACAACTTCGTCTTGGATTGTTCTAAGTCCGTCATTATGTTGTTCAACGTAGAAGAGGTAGGACCATCGTTATAGTTATAAATAAGCTTATGTATTTCTTCATTGTTCCCCAAAGGATCATATTCGTTTTGATAGGAAAACTCTAGCATTCTCCTCATTAACTGATCAGCCGTAATGTGGTAATCAGTTGTATCAAAGAATGTTCGGACTAACTCTCCAGCTAAATCACGCCCACAATTGGAAACGAATTGAGAACCAAGATCCTTCTGCAACAACCCTCCCATTTGAGAATTGATCTGATTCACCGTCGTCAAATACACCTTCTTCTCTTTCTCTAGTAGCGCAGTTCTAGCCTCCATTACTTCACTCATCTTCATCTGAAAGTCACCTCCCTAACTTATTCTCGTTGAATGTAATTTCTGCTGCTGTTCCGCAATCATTTCTTTATATTGAAGAACCTCATTACGCTCCTGATCATGTTTTTCATTGTTCATCAAGTTTGTCAACACAGGTGTGTTATAGATTTTGGATGAGAGGAGAAAGAACATAAATGTATTTTTGATAAATTGAAAATGTTTATGGTGAAGGGTACCAGTAAGGAGACTAATATCCCCATTCTCTTTAACAGCAATCTCTTGATTTGCCAAAACTTGATTCTTAATCTGATCACATTGTAAAAAAGCCTGAATCAATTCCATCTCAGGGATTACTTTCTCTTCAATCGTTTCACTGATCATCTTCACACTATGTTGATACATATCAAGTATCTCTATGTCCTCATTCACACATTGTTCCTTCCACTTCGCTAGTTCAATAGACCGTTCACCAGAAAGCTCCAGTTCTCCAATTCTCGTAGTCGCTTCCACATTTAGTTTCAGCGTTTCTCGACGAACACCAAAGACACTCTTAAAGAATGTCTTGGAAAAAACATCGTCTTTGCTCCAATCAACGTGATCAATATAACTCTCCACCACCTCAAATTGTTTTCGAGGAAGCACAACACGTTCTTGTTTTTCTTCACTTTGGAAGTTCCCTACATGCTTCAAACTACCAAACTGACAAAGAAATAGTCCTAAATTAGTAATATTCTTTTGTACCGTACTTACACGGTATTGATTCAACTCTCCCACCTTATGATTAAAAATATCAATGGCAGAATTAATATGTAGAATCTGTTCTTCCAATCGCATTCGAATATCATCATAGATGCTTTTCAGTCGCGCAACTAACTGTCGTCTCTCCGTCTCCCCTGTAAAACTCTGCACCTTCGAAGCAGCAGAATCCAAGAACTTATCAGACAATTCTCTCAGTCTATTTAACATTCTCTTCACCCCCATAATAAACAAATTTCTTATGAATTTGCTTATCTTTACAAGCAATAATAACTCCCTTATCTACCAAAAACTCATATCTATCATCTTTCTTCACAATAAAACGGTCCATATTTCCTTTAATGGCGAATTCCCCTTGATCCGTTACATAGGTAGCATTGATCCTCTTTTTCTTTTTTCTTCTCATATAAAAAATACCGAAACCAATCATAACGAGAATAAGTACCTCTAACACAAAATCCCCCTCCAACAATTAACAAATTTGTATATCATTCGACCTAATGTAGTGTATATTTACTAGTAATTATATCCTATTTTATCAGTAAATGAGATATTCTGAAGAGGGATGGATTATGTTGATAAAATGTACCTAGATTGTTAATGGTTTAGAGAGTTCACCTGGCAAAAGGTGACGGTTCTCACTTGCCACTTTTGTAATATTCCGTAATTAAGAAAAGCGCAAGGTGCCCTCTCAGGACCGAAATGCAAATGTTCTGGACGAACGAAAAGCTTAATCCGCTTGCATATCTGCGAAGAAAAATGTTCTTTCAATTGAAAAGTGCTTTCTACTTTTCTAACTGGAAGGTTATTTTTCACAGCAGATAGCGAATGTAGCTAGACATAAAAAGTGCTTTTTACTTTTTAATCGGCCAGGTTATTTGACACGAGGTACTGGCGCCTGGAGCTAGACACCTTTCTAAGTTCAAAAAATTTTATAAATTCTTATCCTTACAAAATAACCTTATACCGGTCTTTTTATCCAGTTTCTCTATACTAATTCAATGGGAAGTTTGCTAGTGAAGTGGGCTCCTTGAAGATTTATTTTGGGTGATTGTCTAAGAAGATTTTGCTTTCTATCTGTAGCATGATGGATAGAACGTGGATGAATGCTTCGTGCATGGTTTCATGTTTTAAGTAGTTATCAAAGTGATACAGCATACATGAGGACATTGCTTCTCTTGCCTCATAATCAAAATGATAAAAATCAACAATAGGAAATTAATCCACATTTCCTACGGGAATCAATGTTCCGAGAACAATTTCCCCTTTTCTAGGTGGGGTTGCCTCAGAGTCTAGCATCAATACTTCTATCGTCTCTCTCGTTAAAATATCTACTACGATAAAATAGCCATTGTGAAAAATATGACCTACAAAATAAAATGTAGGCACCGTTTTTTCCCATTCCCTTAACCAAGGCAGTAATTTAAGCTTCTTTTTCATCAAAGTATAGTTCTCGTCAATAAACTCCTCCACAACACTTATCGTGTCTTTTAGGCTAGACTCAAACAACAGTTTAAGCACTGGGGGAGGCAGGAACTTTTCTTTAAAATAAATAAACGACCAACTATTGTTGATCGCATTATGAATTGTACAATTTGCCTAACACAACTTCCCGAAAACAAAAGGAATGTGGAAGATTACTTCGCGAGTTTTTTTTGACTTGATTTAAGAATACATTTTCATTTTATTATGATATCGTCCAATTGGTACCACGGAAGGAGAGCCCGAAACGGGGTCTTTTATGACAGTGCACTGGAGACCAAAAATGTCTTCAATCATTTTGCTTGTAATAACCTTTGATGGCTCTCCCGCTGTGACAAGCTTTCCTTTTTGAAGAGCAAAGATATAGTCTGCATAACGAGCGGATAAATTAATATCATGAAGGACCATTACAATGGTTGTACCACGTTTACGGTTAAGGTCTGTTAACAGGTCAAGAATTTCTACTTGATACGTGATATCTAAATAGGTTGTTGGCTCATCAAGAAACAAAATTTCTGTTTGTTGCGCCAGAGCCATTGCAATCCACACACGCTGTCTTTGACCACCTGAAAGCTCATCGATATTCCGTTCAGCAAATTCTGTAATATTCATCATTTCCATCGCATCAGCAACAGCTTCATAATCCTTTTTTGACCACCCCTTTAGAAAGGTTTGGTGTGGATATCTTCCTCGCCCTACTAAATCTCCTACGGTTATTCCCTCAGGTACAATAGGTGATTGAGGCAAAAGCCCCAACACACGAGCCAATTGTTTTGGAGGAATTTTGTTCATTGGTTTTCCATCTAAAGTAACTTTCCCCGCAATAGGTTTAATCAGTCTAGCCATCGTCTTTAGCAATGTAGATTTACCACAGCCGTTTGCTCCAATTATAATGCTTATTTTATTGCTTGGAATGGAAATACTAACTTCCTGCAGAATGGTTTGACTATCATATCCAGCAGTGACTCCCTCCGTTTGAAACGTATGTGTTGGTTTCATTATAAATCTCCCTTTCGATTGATTCGGATTAGCAGATAGATCAAGTAGGGCGCACCGAGAATCCCTGTTATTACACCTACTGGGTATCTAGCAACAAATGCGAATTGTCCAATCAGATCTGATGCTAAAACTAAAATGATCCCAACAAGGCCCGCGGGAATAATGGTTGAAAACCCAACACCAACTAGTCTTTTGGCGATAGGTCCAGAAAGAAATGCCACAAATGCAATTGGTCCTGTGGATGCAGTCGCTAATGAAATGATAAGAACAGAACTGACAATTAGCGCAAGTCTTGTTTTATTAGTATCAACACCAAGTGAAGTTGCTGCTTGCTCTCCCAGTTCTAACATATCTAATTGTTTTCCAAGTGCCATAATGATAGGAGTAAATAGTAAGACAGTAATGATAAGAGGAGAAAGGTTCTCCATATTCGCGCCATTTAGACTACCACTTAGCCATCTCATTGCAGTAGGAATATCGTGGTGTTTACCAATAAGTAGTAGATAGGAAATTACTGCGTTTAGCATTGCTTGAATTCCAATTCCAATTAATATTAATCTACCAATAGAAAAAGAAGATCCTTTTGATAGTAGAAAAATAACTATCACGGTAGCTAGCCCACCAAATACAGAAGCAATGGAAACAACCATATTACTTGCTTGAAGTACAATGATACAAAAAACTGCGGCTGCACTTGAACCAGCAGTAATTCCAATGACATTTGGGTTTGCTAGAGGATTGCGAAGCATTGTCTGGAATATATGTCCACCAACTCCGAAGGCAAATCCAGCAAAAACACCTGCGACCATCCTTGGAAAACGTATCGTACCTACTGCAAATGATGCGCCTTGAACTTCCTCCCCTAGTAAAACACGTACTACATCCTGAACGGGATAAATAGTGTTTCCTAGCATTAGCATCGTCCAGGAAAGTGCAAAGGCAATCAATGCAAGGAAGGAAGTAACCAGTATATAGCGACGACGTCTTTTAGTTCTACCTACAAAAATTAGATTACTGATATTATTTTTCATAACGTACGCATTTTCGCTTTCATAGTTATTAAGATTAAAATAGGAGCCCCAATAAATGCTGTAACGATACCAACCTCTAGCTCCGTAGGATTACCAATTATCCTACCGCTTATATCTGATATCGTTAAAATAATGGCACCTGATAGAGCCGACATAGGGATAACATAACGCAAATCAGGTCCAATAAGTAGTCGTATGACATGGGGAGCTAATAAACCAATAAACCCAATGGGACCCGCTAATGCTGTTGCTGCAGCACATAATAGAACACCACCAAAAGCCGCAAATAGTCTAAGAGTTCCAGTACGCACTCCTAAACCTTGTGCTGCTTCATCACCTAAAGCTAATGCATTCAGTCCTGGAGCCGTTAAAAATGCTATTAGTATTCCTATAATTAGGAAAGGTAGAAAGGTAGAGATGGAGCTCCAGTTACCTGATCCAACACTGCCAACTTGCCAAAATCTGAATTGGTCCATCACATTTGTACGGGGTATCATAATTGCCATTACTAAAGAGGATAATGCGGCACTTGTTGCAGCCCCCGCTAATACGAGTTTAAGGGGGGTGGCGCCGCCACTCCCCATAGAACCAATTCCGAAGACAAAAATAGCAGTGAGAATTGCTCCTACTAGTGCAAGCAATATATATTGACTAGCAGAACCGATATTTAAGAAGGAAATCCCTAAAACTACAAATAAAGCAGCCCCTGTGTTAACTCCTAGAATACTAGGATCTGCAATGGGATTACGAGTAACTGATTGCATAAGAACCCCAGAAATCCCCAATGCCGCACCACACATGATACTAAATACCGTTCTAGCAATTCTTTGGCGCACAACACTTGCCTCGTGCGACTGTACGTCTGGATAGAATAAACCATTCATTAGTTCATTCCATCCAATTGTACGAGAGCCAAAAGCAAGGGATGCTATTATACTTATACCGAGTAATATAATCAGGAGAATCAAAACTGTTAGGTAATTCTTCGGCATAAGTAACTGTATCTCCTTATTTTTTGAAAGTGATGAGTTAATCATTATTTCAACTTGCTAGCAGCTTCTGAGATTAAACTTAGGTATTCATCAATTGTATACTGAATGGATAGTGGATTCGGATTTCCAGCCGCTGCAAGTGGAGTGTTATCTCCAATAATTGCTACAGATCCTCTTTGGATTGCTGGAACTTGCCCAAGAATGGAATCAGCTTGGAGTGCTCCCAATGTATTTTCATCTCCATACGCGATTAAAACTTCCACATCGTTAAGTGCATCTGCATTTTCCGCACTTAACTCGATATAAAAATCATTTGGATTAGCAATATGACTTATTAAACTTTCAGGAAATTCCATCCCTAACGCACCTAGGAACTCCCCACGGGGATCTGCAGGTGTGTATATGTAAAACTTAGATAAGTCTGAAACATTAATCATAGCAAATGCCGCTTTCTTACCTTTTATTTCAGGATGCTCATTTGCTTTCTCTAAAATTAAGTTTTCAGTGTCAGTAATAAGTTGTAGACCTTCTTGTTCCATTCCCATGCCCTTTGAATTTAATGTTATTTGATCGCGCCATGAAGTTACCCAAGGGCCAGTTTCATATGCCACAACAGGTGCAATTTGACTTAGAGTGTCGTAATCTTCTTGGGTAATTCCTGAGTATGCTGCAAGAATAACATCTGGATTTGCATCTGAAATTGCTTCAAAATCTAAACCATCAGTATCTTGAAAGAGATTTGGATTTTCTTCACCAAGCTCTATTAATTTCTCTGCAGTCCAAGGTAACATTCCGCTATCATCTTGAACTCCGTAGTTTGCAGCTGAGAAACCTACAGGCACAACATCAAGAGCAAGAACTACGTCATGATTTGCCCATGAAATAGTAGCGACGCGTTCCGGTTTTTTTTCAATAACAGTAACACCAAAAGCATGTTCTATCGTAATTGGATATTCTGAATCTGTTTCAGTTGAATTGTCTATATCTGTTGTCTCACTTAAATTATCTGAATTTGTTTCTTTTGCCTCTCCTGTTGAAGTCTGGCTAGAGCAACCTATTAATGCCAAGATCGCAATAATCGTTAACATTAACATGATTAGAATTGATTTAGTGTTTTTCATATGTAACCCTACCTATCTATTAATTTTTATTTATCAGCTGATTGCGCACTCAATTGATAACGATTATCATTATCAATTTAATCTATTTTTTCGATATTGTCAATAACAATTTTCCCCCAGATTACTAAGTTAGTCCTTGTAAACTACTTCTTTTAAAAACTCTTTATTCTTCTCAATGAATTTTTTATTATGCGAAGATACCATTGCATATTTATCTGCTTTTGGATCGATATACAATTTAGCATTATTCACCGCAAGCACTGCATCTTGGAAAGTACCAACTAATAGATTTACTTTGTCGTTATAGGAAATAATATCACCAGCACCAAAAATCCCTGGAACAGAAGTCTTACATTGACCTTGACCGTCTAGATAATAATCATCTTTCCGCAGTGGTTGTATCTCATCAGCAAACGTTAATGACACTTCCCGGTTATATCCATGGCTTATAAGAACATCATCGACCCTTAATTGATGTGTTTCTCCATATTGCGAAATTATAACGTGTTCAATAGCTGTTTTATTTTCATTCGATACTAAGGATGTAATCTCCGCATTTAGCATTATTTGCACACCATGTTCTTTTAATTTTTCCACCTGAGATTCATGGGCAGATAATTGCTCCTTGCGATAAATAACAATGACTTCTTTTGCCACAGGTAATAGTTCTACCGCCCAGTCGATTGCTCCGTTTCCTCCACCTGATACTAAAACTTTTTTATTACGGAAGCGTTCTAAGCCTAGAATCGTATAATGTAAGTTCGTCATTTCATATTTTTCTGCTCCTTCTATTTCAAGCTTAATCGGATTTAAAATACCTCCACCTACAGCAACGATAATTGTTTTTGAGTAATGGATTTCTCCTGTATTCGTTGATATGACAAAAATATCGTCTTGTTTCGTAATTTCTTCCACTTTCGTTCTTAAGCATATAGTAGGTAAAAAAGTGTTCGCTTGATTTACTAAATTCTGAATAAATTGCTGTGCTTGTATTGGTGGAAGGCCACCAACATCCCACAAAACCTTTTCAGGATAAATATTCACCTTGCCACCCAAAACAGGTTGTACTTCCATGACTTTTGTTTTCATATTTCGTAAACCACTATAAAAAGCACTATATAAGCCAGCGGGACCGCCACCAACGATTGTTACATCATATATCTCCATATATGCCCTCCTTAAATACCTAACCTAATTAGATATTGATAATGATTCTCAATAACTCATATTATAATGATAATGAGAATCGTTTTCAATGGTTAATTTATAAATGTAATAGTTTCGTACAGGATTATTAGACAAAGAACAAACGTGAGATCGCTTCAGAACAAGAGCGACCAACTGAATATAAAAAGTTGATGAGTCATCTATAAACTCATCAATTAAGAATCAATTAGTTATATTTGTGATTAGTCCATTACAAAACTGACAAGTGTGAACCGCCCCCGTTCAGCCAAGACCTAATTCTTTTTTGTGAAAATTTATATTACTCCCCAACCTTTTTAAGGTATAGTGGAAGTAGGAACTAAATCGGTTAGTAATGTCTTTATTACTACTAAAAGGGGATATACCATGCGACGAATTATTTTTTCCACAGAGAGCGGAGCTGACTTACCAAAGGATTTAGCTGAAAAGCATGCGGTTCAGGTCGTACCAATGCATGTCATTATGGACGGGAAGGATTATTTGGATGGCGAATTACCTGTTAAAGACATTTATGACTATTATGACCGCACGAAAAAAATTCCTTCCACAACAGCCACAAACACCCATGAATATACCGAGTTTTTCAAGAGAATAAGAACTGATTTTCCTGATTGTATCATCATTCATATTGGTTACACGTCAAAGGCATCTGCCTCATTCCAAAGTGCCGTTTTAGCAGCGAAAGAATTGGAAGATCTTTATCTTATTGATGCTTTAAATGTCACTGGTGGGTTAACAGCAATTGTCATGTATGCTGTTCAGTTGTTAGAAGAAAATCCTACAATGGAACCTGCTGAGATCATTGAAAAAATCGAAGCAGTGGTTCCTAAGTCTAGACTTGCTTTTGTTCCAGGTAGCTTAGACTTTTTGAGGGCAGGTGGTCGTGTAAGTAATGCCGCGTACCTTGGGGCAGCTTTGTTGAAAATCAAGCCCCTTATTGAATTAAAGGAAGGGAAGCTTGTTTCCACAAAAAAATATCGTGGAGATATGAGGCGAATTTCAGAAAAACTGATGCGAGACTATCTATCCAGTTACAATATTGATAGAGAACAGCTTTATTTTCAATACTCCATCGGATTTGATGAAACTCTCAAACCTCGGTTAAACGATATTGCAACGGAAATGGGCTTTCAAAATGTGATTTGGATGCAGGCTGGCGCTATGATTTCGACTCATGCTGGACCAGGTGGATTTGGTATTGCAGGATTAGAAGAATAGTTTCCCCGTTTCTTTCGTAGTTTCCAATGAAAATAGATAACGAATGCAGCCGGTCTCCTACCTGCTGCATTTTTTATTCCATCATAGTAATTAGAGGTTCTTGATCACTGTTTTTTTTATTACTTGTAATAAACTGTTATTTTCGCAACTTACCTATAGTTCCAATGTTATTATTACATTTATTACAAAACTGGCAAGTAAGAACCGTACCTATTACCCTGAATTTACTATTTTGTGTAAATTTGATACATTTAAGAAAATGATTTGGGAGGATGGCTTACATGGCTTATGTGGCATTACTTAGAGGAATTAACTTGGGTAAGAAAAATAAAGTAGATATGAAATCATTGAAGGCATTATTCGAGGAAATGGGCTTCCAAAATGTACGAACATACATCCAAACAGGAAATGTCATCGCAGATAATCTCGCTTGTGACGAGCAACAAATAGAGTCCAACCTCAAAGCTACATATGGATTTGATATCCCAGTCATCATTCGTTCCAAGGAAGAACTAGAGAGCCTTCAACAGCATGACCTTTTCTCAAAAGACAATGTTTATATCATGTTCTTGAAGAACCAACTCTCCAATGAGCAGCTCCAACTCCTAGAGACACTTGTTGACGATGAATTCACCGCGATAGACAACAAAGCGATTATCATTAACCTTTCAAAAAACTATCATCAAACGAAATATACGAATACATTTTTTGAAAAAAAGCTAGAAATGCCCTCCACAGCCCGTAATAGCAACACAGTCAATAAAATCTTGTTGAAAATGTAACCGCGTGACAAAGAGACAGGTTTACTATCCCAAGTCATTCTCAACCCGAACAACATACCTGTCCGAGATCACTGAAAAACCACCCTATTTTTTGCCTGTTTTATTGCATTTAGCCACAAAGGTTTCGCATTTTGCTGTTTTCGTTTTTCCTTTTTAAAAAATTGACAATACAATCAAGATTAGAGCCTTTGTTAGAGGATAGTATCCTTGCTATCCTCTTTAAATTAACTGCTAATGCAGTTAGTTTTGCTTGTAGGTTTTAAAGATTTTTTTGGCTAGGCGTTTCATCACTCGCTCATCGGATAAATTATAAAGATATTGGATTACTAAAATCTTTACCATAAGTTATGGTTCTTTTGAGGGTCTACCATAACTTTCACAGTAAGTGTGCTTTAGTGCACTTGTTATATAATATAGCGTGAAAGCTTAATTGCTTATCTTTATTTTGTTTAAGCATGAGAATCCCCCAAAAATTTGGTTAGTGGTTTCTGGACAATTCTATTATACCAATCTCTTTTGGGGGGTCTTTTGTTATATACCATTATTCAACTTACATTCAAAATTTTCAGTCTGACTTTTTCAGTGGTCTCTTCCTGTCCCCTTGGCCCACCTTATTTCTCATTTAAATTCATCTTCATAATATTTCTAAACTTGGAACCAACGGTACGTTCTAGCTCAAAAGGTTCTCCTTCTAATATGGTAAAGTTGCCTAAAAATTGTTTGATTTCGTCAATATCAAATTGATTGAGTTCAAAAGTAAAGATGTGAGAATTGGACTCCACATGTGTGCTATTTCTAACACCAATAATAGAAGCTCCAACACCTTCTTGGCTTAGTATATATTTCGTAGCGATATGAGCAATATTGACAGAATACTTTTTAGCCATTCTTTCTAGCAATAATAACAATTCTTGATAGCCATCCCAACCTAAAGTTTCTTCGATCACCTGCAAATATTTCACTTGTGAACGATTATCAGGATCAACTTGCTCCTTGCCGATCCATTTTTCAGCTAATAATCCACCTGATAATGTACCATAGCAAAATAGATGGATCCCTTTCTTTTTACAATATTCCAATAATTCCTTTTCTACACGTCTATCAAAAACGGAGTATTGATTTTGACAAGATACAATCGGTACACCAGAATCCACGATCTCAGATAAATGCTTACTATCAAAGTTTGTAAGAGCGATATTACGAATCTTTCCTTTTTCTTTCAGTTTCAACAGATCTTGCGCTGTCTCCACATAACCAGGAACATTGTAATCCCACCAATGAAACTGCACAAGATCCAACACATCTCGTTTTTGACGCTTGAGGCTTCTATCAATTATTTTTTCAGTGTAGCTGTAATCTACCTTATCTAGCAAACTTATATCTGGTACATACTTTGTGTGAATTTGAATATCATGTGGTGAAAGTGTACTACCTGATTTTAGTTCTGTTAAAAATTCACCAAGCAATTCTTCCGTACCCGTATAGATATCTGCACAATCAAATGTAGTAAAGCCTTTCTCAGCAAGAATATGAAAAGCCTTCATCACATCTTGCATATCTACATTCGTTTTTAAGCTATGTCCTTCTGATAGCTGCCAGCACCCGTTTATCACTCTACTAATCGTATAATCTTTTGCTAGTTCCAATCTTTCTACCATTATTCAACAGCTCCTTTATGTATAGGTTCTATTGTACACTCAGCATGACTGAATTCTTTTGGCTCCGTTCTAGTAATTTTAAATCTTGCCCCACAGTTTGGATCTGGGCAGGCAATTAGACTATCAGACAACATCCAATCATTCTCATGCAGAATCCGCTGTTTTGCAGGAAGTAATGGTAAAATCGCACTTAAAGCATACATAGAAAATGAATTATTTTCTGGGAAGATAATATCCTCTCCTACCACTAAGAAATAGGAACCTTCCTTATGTCTGCATACCATTGGCTTATCTGTAGAGACAACCTCTACTCTTAAATTATAAAGTGTAAACTTATCATCCATGGAACCACTCCTTATCAATAATTGCCGTGAACAGTAATTCTTTTGTTCTTCTTCTTTCTCTATCATTCAGAAATTTCTACTCCCCATCAATGCTAGAAAGAATATTTTTCTATAACTATAACAGTTGACATAGAAATGTCTATATAAAAACACGAATCCTTATATTATTTCATTGTAGAACAAATCCTTGTCAATTTACACTATTTGCTTTGTATAAAATAATCGAATGTTTAACCTTCCAATTCATGTTACATAATAATAAATTAATGTTTATCGTTAATTTATTATTGAAAAACGAAAACAAACGTGTAATACTATATCTATACACATGTTGAAAGGTGATGAAAATGGCTAATTCTAATATTCAAGTATTGCGACGAATAGCTGATACGGTTTATAAAATTGTATCCTTCTTTTTCTGGGGATCCATTATATTCTTTGTTTTATTTATTGGTAATACAATCTGGGCAAGTTTTCTTCCCCAAGACAGTTTCACAGCGGAAAGCGGTATTCGACATTGGTTAATACAATTGGATAATGATAGTTATTGGCATATCTCAGTACTTGTACCTTTTACCAATATAAGTCCTATCGACTTATCAAGATTTTCTGTTAAGTCTGCATTTCTAACCTACTCTATAACAAGTAATCTCACCCTATTCCCTGCGCTATTGTATGGGATATATTTAGTAAAGAGAATATTGGAAAATACTATCGATGGACATTCACCATTTACGCATGGAAATGTAAATAATATGAAACAACTTGCTTATGTACTAATTGCCTACTCTCTCTTTTCTGAACTAATTATCAATATATTTGTTTGGATTTTTGTAACTCAAATTTTTAAGCTCTCATTAGCAAATATTCATTTATTCGGTGCTGGTATTGGTGCAGTTATTCTTATTATTTCTTACATTTTCCAACATGGAGTTTACTTGCAAGAAGAACATGATACAACATTATAAGGGACGTGCTTGACCATGGCGATTATCATAAGACTCGATCGTGTACTAGCAGATAAAAAAATGAAATTAAATGAATTAGCATTAAAAATAGGAATTTCTAATGTGAATTTATCAAATTTAAAAACTGGAAAAGTAAAAGCAATTCGTTTTTCAACCTTAGAAGCCATCTGTAAAACGTTAAATTGTCAGCCTGGGGATATACTTGAATATGTAGATGAGGAGGAGTAACGTAAGTCTAAAAGATTTTACAAAGCGTTCTTACTACCTATTTTTTCACATTTCACCATAGATGATAGGGGACTGTTTAGGATCTGGCTCTTGACCTTTTACATTTTTTTCAACTGGAACGTAATTTCCACAGCAAATAGCGGTTGCAGCTAAATAGTTTAAAAATAATTGAATAAATTCCATTGAAAAAACCGGTTTATCTTTTATAACTTGCCAAAAGATAAACCAGTTCTATTTTTCACATAAAATTAAAAGAAAACTCTGAATCCTAGTAGTAACACTAAGACTAGTGATACACCAAAAATTCCCCAGTACATCGGTGCTTTTGTACCGATTGTGCCTTTTTTCGTCTTCACTAAAATCATTTCCATTGCGTAAATAAGAGCAATCGCCAATAGCCCTTTTGCAACATAAAGCAAATCGAAATTCCATACAGTTAGTCGTACAACCCCTGAGAAGAGCATGACGATATAAAATAACCGCAAAATCATATGTAGGATTTTCGCACCTTTATGTATCCCTTTTCTAAATAAGAAATACGCTACAATAAATAATAACATCATTACCCACCATGAATCACTGTGAGCAAAATACATCGCATCTACCATTTGAATCCTCCTAAATGAATATTTAACGCTATCAACTATTATAAACGAACAATCGACAAAAAAACATTAAGACGAACTGAAGTCAAAAAAATGGCTACCTGCTAAAAATCTGATCCAAAATTTGATCATATGTACGTAAAGAAAGGTTTATATCAGGATCTTGACCCTTTTTCTTTGGAACATCAAAGGTAGACAAGTCAAAATGGTGTTTTGGATTAACATCATGCCTAGCTAGAACACTTTTGCAACAAGACAATGGACAACCATCTATCGCAATTATGTTTCTTCCTGACGTAGCTGTTTTTACTAGTGGCATAACATCTCCTCCTACACCAGCGATACAAGACATCTCTGCAACACACTCCCGATCCATTTTTATTGCTATAAAGTTTGCTGTTTGCGCTGCTGATGAACACCCTGAACAAGAATAAACAAGTGGTAAATCTCCTTTTCTCATTGTACACACCCCTACTGTCTATTTTTAAAACCCATCGTACCTTATATTTCAAAACACATCAGTGAGGATTGTCACTTTCCTATAACGATTTTTAAACAGATGAGTTTGGCTAAACAGATATTTAGAGAAATATGTATTTGTGCTATCATTATGATTACATTCATTATTGTTTTTCACGGAGTGATTCACATGATACAAGCAGATACAATTGTCCATTTTTATTATGATTTAGAAACTACACATGATTATGAAAATAGCATTAGAAGTTATCTAAAAGCACTTACTGGTCCAGTAACAACGGAAGAAATCATCAGTATCGCCCCACCTTTCATGAGTAGATCGGGTTTAACATCAAGAGTTGTCGTGAAATTTAAAGTACTTATGGAGGAGAGACAGAGTTGTAAACACTTAGATGATTACGTTGGCACCATTTTTCCTACAGTGAAAAAGAACATCTCAGGAGAACTCATCAGCACTCAAAATCTAGCTATTTCCTTTGTCCGAAGTCGAGAAAATCATCAGCAAAAAAAGATCAATTGGGAAGAATTGTATCACCATTGGAATGAGTAGCTAAGACTACCAAAAATAATATTAAAAAAGGTATCCCCAACCTGGCACAGAAATACTTGCCAGACTGGGTGACACCAATTACTCACTCGTTACTCGCTCTCTCTAAAGCTTGGTTTTGCTTCTTCTCCATCACTTTATGCTCATCCCAGATGAATACACACCCTGAACGAGGAAGTACCCATTTATCTAATTCTATTTTTACTATATTGTTTGGTAGATAATTTATTGCTTCACTATCATCAAAAAACGGAATTGGAACTATTCGAGCATTTTTATCCGCATGAGTAAAGAGAATATCCACATTTTGAGTTGGTTCTGACACAATGGTAATAAACTTCTTCACTGTTTTTAACTGTGGCATTCGGAATTTATATTTGAATTTATACTCCTTATTTGCAGCTGTTTCAATCGAATGATCAATATGAAATTGAAGGTAAAATCCATTTTCTGCATTCTCCACATCAAATTCCAACGGCTGATCATTGAGTTCAAACGTAAACTGCAGAACATCCTTCACAAACCTTTTTAATTGATCATTTGAGAGTTGTTGAATTACTTGCTTTTGTTTTTCCCCTATGAACAGGTTTTCCCGAAAGAACACTCCTTCACCTTTGAAGAGTTCTTCCAAGTCACTTTCCCAATAGGAAAACCCTGCAGTAATTCGTCGTTTCTTCAATTGAAACACATTCATATTTCTGAAAAAAGACAAGTCCTCGTCCACCCAATAATATTCATCACTATCAAAAGAGAGGTTTGGAAACACCTCTTTCCCTAGGTCTTCATTCAACGAATAGCAAATATGATACTTAAAATTCCGACGAAAATTGTACTTATTCTCCAAGTAAGGAGCAATTAACGTTGTATAAAGCATTTTCCCTTCCTCATCACCTAGCAGAGATTCTGTTGACGTTTTAATAAACGACTTTCGGGAGTCTATCGAAAACCTATTTAATATATCTTTGTTCATCATAAATGCATTAGATATACTGTCAGATAGCTCCACTTTTTGATGAGACTTCGTAACATAATCATAAATAAGATTAAATAGAACTAGCGGAATCATGACACTAATAAGAGAAGTAATGATATTTATATAAAGGTTTTCCCAGGTAAGGTTTCTAAGAATATATTTAATAAAACTACAACGATTAATAAGAGAATGAGAATAGAGAAAAATAAGAGACTAATATTTAAATATGATTTCTTCGATTCCTTTTTTACATCAAATCCTTGCAAGTGCATACCTCCATTATATTATTTACTAGCTAATTCTTCAGGTGGATTTTCCGCAACTCCATAGATTGCACAATCTGCTTCAGTGAGCTCTGCCCACCATTGATTTCCGTAATCAAAATGCCACCATTCATGGACATAGCTAGTGAATCCAGATTCCCGCATCACCCAATAAAGTAATCGGCGGTTTTCCAGCGCTCGACTGTCTTCCTCACTTACTGATTCCTTTTTCTCTAGAAGAGTTTCAAAGAATCTCGTTCCTGCTTTTTCGGAAAAATCGTCAAACTCCGTTCCCATTTCAATGGCGGTGCCATCCTTATCTGCGATCGTCAAATCTACAGAACCACCAGTTACATGCGGGGAGGGAGCACCTTCGTTCAGAGAAGGGAAAGACACATATTTTTTTACCATACTATCCAGTTCGTTTTCTGACAAATGAGGATATTCCTGCTTCTTTTTTTCGTAAAAACTAGTATATAAGGCTTTTTGTACCTCGAATGGGCGATAACTATCCCATATTAATAACCTATATTTTTGTGGTAGTAGGGAAGCTGCTTTCACTAACCGTTCACCTACCTGTTTTCTCACATAGCACTCTTTCCGTGCATGAGGAATTCCTTGTGAATGATACATCGACTTCACTAGTATTCTCGGAGAATTCAATGAACGAACGGAAATGATAGGATCTCCCGTATCAGCTATTGGTATGTTGATCCAATTTCTTGGTGATTGTAAAGGTGGAATTGGTTTCGTCCTTACATCCACATACTTTCCCCCAGTCGTGTATTGTTTAGAAGTATTATAGCATAATATATTCATAAACTCTTTTACAAAAAATGTGGAATATATGTTTTATATATTTAATACTGAACTCCACTCTGCCCTTCAATATTTACAGGATGCTATATTTCGTTCCAGAAGTAAAAAAAACTTTGAATCTTGTCCATTCTGCCTCCAACTACAAAACAAAATTTTTAAAAAGAAGGTAAAATTTGGATTATGTAGAAATAAAAATATATAACACGGAGAGGGGTAGTTCCATGAACCTAACTATTATTAAGAGTGTAAGAACGAATAATTTTAAAGATAAGACAATTATGCAGAAGATTACAGATATGTGGAAAGAGGCATCTAGTGCTTTAAAAAATCATCATGAGGTTACATATGGTCTGTATTATGATTATGAGAGTGATTATAAAGGGAACTATACATTAAGTGTAGCAATCGAAAGTAATGACAATGACTTCACAATGAAAATCCCTAATAATAGTAAATATGAGATTTTTGAAGTAGACACATCAAGTGAATCTGGAATACTTAACACCTGGAAAGAGATTTGGGAACGAGAAGAGAAAAGGGATTTAGAAAGAGCTTACTCATTTGATTATGAAAAATATTATCCCAATGGGCAAATTGAGATTCACATAGCTATTAAATAGATAGCTGGTGAGCATTCGTCAACAAGAAAGGATAATATGTAAAGGCACGAAGAACATATCTTCGCGCCTTTATTAATTCCATTTACACTGTGATTTTCGTAGTGAAATTTGTGTATCTTAGGTTGGGCAAAAACTAAGTAACAGAGGAAAGAGGATTACAGTTCCTTCCCCTTATTATTCCCCACTTCCATCAAATGCTTCTGGAATCATCGCGAACCCTTCAATCACCGTATCTTCTTCTACTTCTATCATAAGATATCGTTTTGTCATTGATGACGAAAAATTTTCTTGTATACAACTGTTGGCTTATAACTCAAACTCCCATTCGTCCTTAAGATGTAAGTAAAGAGCTAAGAGCATATTTTCTTGTTCATAAGTGGACTTCATACTTATTTCTATACCTGCTTTCACAAGCAGTAGTTTTGCTAACTTCCTTGTCAATTCATCTCTTTCAGCGAATGGTAAATGAAGCAATCGTTCGCTATATGCTTTCATTAAGTTCCAGTCCTTCTGGCCTAATGATTTAAACGCCCAATCTTCAATTACTAAGCTTTCCTTTGTTATTCCTCTTTTGTTCATTTCCTTTTCAAGTCGAGATAAACGTTTTTTTCGTTTTGCTCTTCTTTCATGAACAACAAGCGTTCCCCCAACAACATCCCCTAATCGCTTATGCTTAGAGTGAAAGAATATCATCAAAATCCCTACAAAGTACCCTGTAGGTAAGGAATCAATCAGTCTTAAGAAATTTCGAATGAAGCTAGAAAGTAATGTGATGCTATGACCACTTTCTTGAATGACTCGAATTCCGATAAGTTTCTTCCCGACCGTTCTTCCGCCTGTAAAATACTCAAGAACAAAGAAATAGCATGTATTAACAATAAATAACAGGATAATCGCAATAACTAATGGTAACGTTAGTCCCTCAACAACCATTAAATTATCTAGCCCACTCATTGAAAAAATAAGTAGTAATATAATCACTAAGTTAATGACGATTAAGATAACTTGATCAATCATGAATGCTAATGCACGACTACCTAATCCTGCAGGTTGAAATTGTAAAGAGACGAATTCTGGGGTCTTAATAGAAACATGTTCCTCATTCATGTCATCACCTCTTTATTGGGTAAATTTTACTTATATGTTTCTATTTTTCTATCATGTTACTATAATAGATATTAACCAACAATGTTAAATCTCACTAACAACACACTCATTACTTCAGAGGTAGGTGTCTACATGAATGTAAAGCAATTTGTTCAACAGCATCGGAAAGATTGGAAAGAGCTAGAAGGACTAATCACAACTCTACATAAAAATAAACGAAAAATTTCTGGTAAACATATTGATCAATTCAACCGACTCTATCAAAAAACAACACAACATCTTTCATACAGCCAAACCTACTTTAAAGATGAAGACGTCACCGCTTATTTAAATGGACTTGTAGCAAAATCACATAATCTATTATATAAAGATCAGATTTCTAGTATGAAGCAGATACGATATTTCTTCACCACAAGGTTTATTGGTTTACTTGCAGAACAATGGAAGTTTGTCATTATTGCCATGATCCTATTTACACTAGGGGGACTCGGGAGTTTTCTATCTGTCCTTCATGACCCACTTCATATATACGCTGTTCTCCCTGCCGACATTGCTCAAGCAGTAGATCCAGAACAATTAGGAGCAAGCGATGGAATGGTCAATGCATCCTTGATGTCTGCAGAGATTATGACCAATAACATTCAAGTAGCCATCCTCGCATTTGCAGGTGGTATTACCTTTGGGTTATTGACTGTCTTCTTATTAGTTTACAACGGTATTATTGTTGGTGCATTGGCTGCACTGTTTTGGCATTACGGCATGACATATGAATTTTGGGCATATATCGTACCTCATGGAATGATTGAGCTTACAGCCATCTTTATCGCTGGTGGTGCCGGTCTATTAATGGGCTATAAGCTATTCGTACCAGGAGAGTATTCTAGATCGTACCAGCTAAAAGAGAATGCTAAGCGTTCGGTCCTTCTTCTACTAGGTACCATTCCATTATTTATCATTGCAGGTGTTATCGAAGGGTTCATTACCCCTGCTGCGATCTCGCTTGAAGCGAAATATCTCGTTGCCATTCTAACTGTTGTCGGGTTGATCCTTTATGTTGCTATCGGAAACTCCTTGCTTAGAAAGAACAAGGTATTTTCTAAAGCAGTCCACGATTCATAATATGAAGATAATTAGAAATAGCAGTTACTGCTAGTTTATCCTCTTGGGCCTCCAACATCTGGAGGCCTTGTTTTTCCCACCTAAGCTTCTCTCTCTTTTTGAACAATGTTTGCTGTTGAGCGATACTCTTCACCATTGCTTTTTTCAAATCCGTTGGTTGATCCTTCACTCTTTTTGCCAATACTTTGTCTTCAATACCAATCATTAAAAACAAATGTCTCTGCCTTAGGCGCTTCAAATATGCTAACGTACTTTCATCGTACAAGAACGTTCGAATATCACTAAATAACATGATAAGACTACGTTTTTTTTGAACTGTTTGTAGGTAATGAAAGACCTCTCCATAATTTGATTCAACCCCATCTACTTGTATATCATAAACAGACCTTAAAATCATTTGAAGGTGATTCATTCCTTTCGCAGGAGGAACATATATCTTCGTATTCCTTGAAAATGCAAGGACAGCTACATAATCCCCCTTTTTCAAGGCCGCAGCTGCAACAGCGATAGCAGCCTCAATCGTACGATCTAACCGATTTCCTACCTTTAACTCTACTCCCATCATTCTTCCACAATCAATTAAGAGTGTAATATGCTTTCCGTGCTCTGGCTCATAATCATTAGTCATCACTTCTTGAAGCTTGGCAGTTTGTCGCCAGTTAATTTTTCTTGGATCATCACCAACAACGTAGTTTCGAATGTTTGCAAATTCACCTACACTACTAATTTGTTTACGGATCTGGACACCCTCATGTAGTAAAAACTTCTGTGCATTTTCCAAAAATTCCTTTGTGTCCGTCAAATCTGGAATCACTTTCACCGTATCCTCAAGCAGTACTGTCGATTGTTTTTCCCACAAACTGAACTTACTTCTATATCGAAAATATAGCTGATCTACATGAAAACTCCCTCTAATAGGTGCCATCGTTTCATAGGTTGTCACAACATTACTTTGTTTTTCAACCGATCCCTTTAGAGGAAATGGCCGCGTAAATGATTGAGGGAGTCCATCCACAAGGCGATACGTCACCCCATGTTCAGACATGTTATTCACCTCAAGCACAACAGGATAAGAAACCCCTCTTTCCATATCTGATGGAATTCGCCTCTTAAAACTAAGATGCTGACGTTTCGGTAAATACATGAGATCCAAAAAACTTATCAATAACGCAGAAATATTACAAATAAGAATAAATGTCCATGGAACTCCCCAAAAGGATGCCATTACTAATGAAACAGAAAGAATAAGCATGAAAACTAACAGCTTTCTCGTTGGCAAAATCCCTTTATCTCGGAACAGGAATCGCTCCCACCAGTTCATTGATGATTTCGTCACCAGTTGCTCCCTCCAATTCCATATGTGGAGATAATTGAATGCGATGTCTTAACGCAGGTCGTGCAACCATTTTAATATCATCTGGGGTAACATAATCACGTCCAGCTAAATATGCCCATGATTGACCAGCTTTTCCAATAGCAATGGCAGCCCGTGTACTTGCCCCAAAGCGAATCGACTCCGATTCCCGTGTATTCCTTACAATTTGCATAATATATTTCATCACACTTTCACTTAGTGTCACTCGTTCAATTTCTTTTCGAATGGCTAGAAAGCTGTCTATATCTAATATTGCTTCAGCTTTACTAGAATCATAGCTATTCTTAATTACTTGCTCTAAAACACGCTGTTCATCTTCAAAGCCAGGAAATTCTATGAGCAACTTGAACAAAAAGCGGTCCTGTTGTGCTTCCGGTAATGGGTATGTTCCTTCGAATTCAATCGGATTCTGAGTCGCTACAACAAAAAACACATCCTCTAACGAGTAAGTTTCCCCTTGAATAGTTACTTGTTTCTCCCCCATCGCCTCTAATAAAGCAGCCTGTGTCTTTGCAGGAGTACGATTAATTTCATCCGCTAATAAAACATTCGTAAAAATTGGACCTTTTATGGTTTGAAAGCTATTTTCCTTCATATTGTAAATAGTACTACCGGTAATATCACTTGGCAGTAGGTCCGGTGTAAATTGAACGCGGTTAAAGTCCCCTCCTAAAAGATTGGCTAGCGTCCTCACCATTTGCGTTTTACCAGTACCTGGTACACCTTCTAATAAAACATGACCACCTGCTAGAATTGATGCTAATAAAAGTCTAAGATTTGTACTTTGTCCTAATATTCGTTCTTCATAACTTTCCAATAAGGATGTTAATTGCTCTCTCATCCTTCCTCCACCTCTTTTCTTAATTCCTCTAATCGTTTAGCCCACAATATATATTCTTGTTTACTTACATTCGTTTTCTTCAACAAATTCGTTAAATTATCAAGAAATAGTTGTATATCCTTGTTTGTCTTGCCATGCCATTTATCTTCAAGTTGATTGCTGATTTCCCGCCAATCTTTCGTATAAGAAATCCCCCAACGCTCCTGCATCGCTAATTTAACATAATCCGCTTGTGTAGCAATAGAGTCTTTATACAGACGTCCTCTTAAATGCCAAGCTGCTATGGCATTTATTCCTTCATCACTAAAGCGAACCGTATCTTCCCGAGCAGTAAGGATCGGACCAAATCTTTTTCCACGATACCAAAGCCATAAAAGTGTTAATATAGCTCCTTGAAGCATAACGAGTAAAAACCACTTTGGATACACGGTCATCAACGTCGCTGCATTCCCTTGATTATGTACGTATTCGTCAAAAAGAATCGCATCTATACCTTTCATTCCCTCGTTGTTGATCAACGATAATAGGAGTGTTACATGATCATAATCTAAAATAGCTCTGTTCATCATCCACTGAGGAGAATTAATTACAATTAACTTCCCATCTCCATATGTACGCTTAAATGCCAATGTACCTCCATCATCAGTAAGGAGGATCTCATCTTCTTCCCTCGTTTGCAGACGGATATAGGAAGGTATCATGGCTTTTAACTCTTTTCCATTTTGATACACATTTGAATATTCTTCTTCTAATTCTGACGGAACACCATACTCTATTCTGATATCAAACATACCTACAGGGTTTTCACTCATGAGTAAAATTGTATTTCCCTTACGCATAAATTCCTCATAGGAGATCATCTGTTCGGAAGTCGGGACGAAATAAGGCTCTACCATGATAAGTAGTTGACTTGCCTCCGTTGCCGAAACTAAATGAGATGGCTCACGGTACCACCTATACACCTCCCCATTCTCTTCCTCCAAATACGTATACATCGCTTTAACACCACTAGGAGATGGAGACGTGGATACGTACGGTGGATATTCCTGCGGTTGCTTTGGAAAACCGAAATAGCTCACACCAAAAAAAACGAGCAGTACGATGATCCATAAGAATATCTGTTTATATTGAAACACCTTCTCCAAGCTCTCACCTCCTATTTATCTACAATCTGATGTTGGTTATTTAACCACTTCATTGCTTCTATTCTATATTTCATATACTCTTCTTTTTCTACAATTCTTTCACCATAAGTCACTTGATCAAATAACAGTGCATATTGAAAGAAAAGTTCTGCCCCTGTTTTGTCTACCTGTCTCAGCTCCTCATAGTACTCCCAGTTGGTTTTCCAAATTTTAGCCTCTAGCCAGTTAATCTCATGAAAATATAACAGGAGTGCAAGGAACATGTGTCGTGTAGCTAGAGTATACTCTTTCATATTCTCCTGCTTCTTCGCTTCCTCCATATGTTTTTGATAGGACCACTTCATCTCATCCATGTTTTGAAGCGGCTTATTTTCACGGAAGGTTCGATTACGTTTTACATTTAGACCAACCTTAACCAGAACGACAGCTAAAACGACAAGAATCAGAATGATGACTAGAATAAGCACCGTTCCAGATACCCCATTCGAGACTGCCAAAGACGGAAAAAGTTCTGATAGGACATCTATAAACCAGTCTCGTATTCTAATAAACAACGTTTCTATGAATCCTTGTGACTCATCGTAATATACTTGGTATTCACTTCCATTTAAAATCTCCTCAAGCCGATGCCTTCCTTGATCGGACATGAACCATCACCTTGCTTTCCCACGGGAATAGGCCGTTACTTATTCTCATAATCATTGAGCATATCTTTTATATCATCGGCGTCATGTCTTGTTTTTAGATCGAAATACATAACCGAATAACCAACGGAAAAAATCATTGTAGTTATCAATAACACCACATTAGTAATCGTAAATAACAACACACTATAACCTAAAAGAGCAACAAATGTCAGTTCAACTACCGTACTAATAATCGTAATAATTAACGTGAAAACAATATATAAACCAAGAAGTATCCATCCACGATTGCTAGTTAAATTCCAGCTTCTAGATATCCCTACCAATTCATCTTCTAGTACGACCGAAGCTAGATAAAAGCTCCAACGAGTTAATAGGTAACCACCTCCAATGAAAGCACCAATGCCAAGTAAGAAAATCATTAACATACCGACAAAAGGATTTGCTACAATACTCATAAAGCCAAAAATAGCAATAGCTACAATAAAAGCAATTAGTAACCCTAGAAAAATGAGAAAATAAACAATACTACTACCGATGATTGGCCAGAAGCGAAAAAACGCTTTTTTTATGATTGGACCAACCGTAAATTCCTCTCCTTTTCTAATCTGGTTCACTGCTAAGACGATTGCAGCATAGGCAATTGGATATAAAAAAAGTCCAAAGAAATTGACGACACCAATCCATAAATCATCACCCCAATTACCATCAACGGTGATATCCGTATCATCAAAACTTGCTATTATTTGATCAATCCAAGTTGCACCTTCACTGAAATCTCTCACTAAACTAGCGCCAGCATACCATCTAATGATCGCTTCCAAAATAAAGATTGGTCCTAAGAGAATCAGAAAAATCTTAAAAAAGTTGACAAAGTTTTTCTTACTCAATGAAAAGGTTAAGTCTAAAATTTCCCCAAATCCTTTTGGTTTATTAAACTCTTGCTTCATACCGCTCCCCTTATAATATAGAAATTGTTCTAAATATTCGTCATACAAAGTATTTTAACATTTTACACTTGTACTTTTGTAAAAATATGCAAAAAAAATGTTATCTAATACTAAGGAGTTCCATTTCCTATCGCAAACATTCAAATTGTACCCTAAAACGCTAAACAAATTGTAAGCTAGTTTGTTTAGCATTTTTTGCTGTTATTATCGTGTTTTATTAAAAATATCCAAAGGAGAGGTTGTAGATAAGAAAGAAAATATAATATTTCTTGGTTCCAGTGGCACAGGAAAGTAGCATTTGGCTACTGGACTAGGCATCGAAATGATTCAGAATGGTTAAAGAGTTAAGTTTATCACAGCAGCTGAATTAGTGGAGGAATTGCTATATGGCTAAAGATGAGCATAAGCTTACCTCTTTAGACAAGAAGTGGCTCAAATTTGATGTAATCATTATCGATGAGCTGGGTGAATCTTATCGATTTAGACAAAGTATGAAGCAAAATGAGGAGGGGTAATTCGGCGCGAAAAGTTTGAGGAGTGTTGGCCCTCCCTGGGCCAACACTCCTCCTCCAACTTCCACCCTTCCCCATTACTGGGAGGTGGAATATATATTAAGTGGCTCACTTTTGAAGTGATCACTATGGCTCACTATAATATTGACAAAAACAGATTGCACCCGTTAGCGTTGAATATCACGTTATTCTTTAAAGGCACTTCCTGAGACATCCACTCTCTTTGATACAAAGAAATATACAAATAGATAAACAAATAAACATCCAATTACAAGATAATATATTTCAGCATTAGAAGTATGAATGAACTGAGCGAAATAGAGAATAAAAAATTGTGCATATAATATAACCAAGACAAACTTTAAGAAAGAATCATTCATCTGGGCTTTAGAAATAGGATAAAGTAGTACACTTTCTTTAATTTCATGTTGTAAAGGAATCACTTGAAATCCAGTCGCAAATAAAATTAGGAGAGTAAAAATCCATCCACTTGTCGGCATAGCATAATTAACAAATATGCCAATTACAGTTAGTCTTAGAGAAAGGTAAAAGTAATCATTATATCTTACAAACAAGTGCGAGTATAAATAAACGAATGTACTACTCTGACTATATGGGATACACCTTTTCACAATCATAGTGAGCAAACGTCTATTCCGAAAAGAACGTTTAAGATTGGGAACATCCATGAAAATATTAATAAATTTAAAGTTTCTCAATAAGGCAGTTTCTTCTTCAACTATTAGCCACTCCCAATTCAGGTTTCTTTTTTTTCCTATAAAATAAATTAAATAGGCGAAATTTACACCCATTAAAACAAGTTCAAAAATCCAGTCATTTTTAAACAGAAAATAACACATTAAATATATTGAAAAAACCCTATTTAACCTATGTAAAACAAATTGTACACGGTTCTCTAACCATTGTTCCGTCCACTTCATTAAAATATTATAAAAAACAATCCCCCCGATTAAAATAAAGATGGGAAAATTTATATTAGTTCCGTGTACAAATAGGGATAATAAAACGGTAATTAAACTAAGCAACTTAATAACATCAATAACAAAGCTATATACAAGTGATTTAATAAAATACGACTTTAATTTCACTTCTAATGCCAACAAAAATAATATATCTGGGCTTTTAACAAAAGTACGAACGTTCGTTTGCATCAAAAAGATAGTAATAAATAGGGATAAAATTACTTCAACAGATATCTGAGGAGGTATCCACTGAAGAAATAAATTAAAATAATAAATAAAGATACTACCAATGACCAGAAAAAAATAAACAACATTCGCACCAATTATTGAATAGTACCTGAATATTTTTCTATAAAATTCCTGAACCCTTAAATTCCATAATGTTTTTATATCCATAAATATACCCATACTTTCATGAACTTTTTTTAAAAACATAGAAGCATCAACTATTTCATCTATCCTTACTCAGTGCAATGTATTAATTGCTTTACTTTGTATTCATTTCCTAATGTGAATCATTATCTTAAAGTTCTTCCACAAATCTGCTTACATTAGTTGAAGTACATTGCTATCAATCTTTATTATCATTAACATAATTTACCATAATTGTTTAAAAGGGTTATTACAAAAAAGAATTTAATTACTAAGAAGAATATAGACTTTTCTTGTTTAATTAAACTGCTACGTTCGATAATAATCACATATACTTACTGAAGCATGCTCCCCGATCGCACCACATCGACAACACCGGTTTGTTTAACAAGCTTGCCCTTTTTATAACCAATTTTGTACCGAATAATGTTCAGCAATAAATAATATTTCATTACTCTACTTTACTCCTGAGTTCCCAAGTGTGTTTATGTTTTGAAATAAAATGCACCCAATAATCTCCAATAGAAAGCGTGGTTTTCAATTCACTTCTTCCCGCTTAAAAGAATAGACGAAACAAATAAAAATGTGTTTCAAATTACTCTACAAAATATAAATTTCTTTAATTACAGGAATGCTCCCCGTTTCTTCTATAAGAGCAGCGACAGCTTCTTGTGCTAACCCTTCCAGTTAGTTGAAGTACATTCTTTCACAATTTGAGTTAGTTTTATATCAATAATTGGTTTTATGAATTCTAACATTTGTCTTTTCTTATCTAATAAAAATGAATCTACCTCTATAACTATAGTTTGATGTTCTTATGCAAGAAAATGATTCTTTCTATTTCTTCAAAACCATTTTTCTTATAAAATTCTTCGGCTGGTATACCTCTATCTGTGAGAAGTATAATGTTACTTATATTACTGCTATGAAGCTCTTTTATTAAATGATTTAACATCGCTCTTCCAATACCCTTATTTTGATATTGTGTTTTTACACACATTTCATTAATAAAGAACTCATCTCCGCTCCACCATACTCTATTTACTCCTAAAATAAAGCCTAGAATTTCGTCGTTTTCTACAGCTAAAACGCCTAAAAATCCAGGTGTCTGGTAAAAACTCAGTAAATATTTTTTAGCCTTTGTAAATGTCCATTCATCATTCCAAGGCTCATCATTGAATACTTCAATAAATATTTCCGTACATTTAGTTACATCATTTTTTTCTAATAGTTTAAACTCCAAGGTAAATTCTCCTTATCGCTAAATGTATTATTAAAACCCCTTAACCTTCTACATTATATAGCTTTCTTCTCTAACTCAATTATTATTTTCACTCACATTCAACAGATGCAAAACCATTCTCCTCGTACTCCATTGTCGCTGTTCTTCCTTCTTTAATACAAGCCTCGAATTCTTGTAAAGTTTCACTGTGGTTGATTTCAATCTGTATGATTCGACCAATTGGAATAGCAATAGCAAGAATAAACGCAAGTATTAAAAATACGGTGAATACTTTTTGGAGCCTGTTGTTTCTGGATTTCCTTTTAGTGCTTAGGTTATAGTCACCAGATAAGAATCTTCTAATCTCAAGGTAATACAAAGCATTATGAACAATTAATAACAAGATTATCATCACTACATATACATAGCGTTCAAGTGGAAAAATCACAATGAAGAATATAAGCAACGGTAATGCCTGAGAGTATAAAATGTATACCTTTTTAGTTGCGCTTTCAGTTACTTGACGAAGCATTTCGTCATCTTCTAAAAATTCCCCTGGCTTTATGAAAGTGAAGGTGCCTACCTTATTATTTGGGTTTTTCTCGTTATAGCGTCTTATTTTTAGGAAGTAAGTAGCAAAGAATACTAATAACAAGAATGTACCGATGATAATGGACAGCATTCCTGGAACATGCCAATTTATTTGGAGACCGTTATCTGAGACTACATATACCCCTTCAAAATCACTAATTATCATATCTACCGCATGAGCAACCCCATAAGTCCAAATCATCAATACAATCCACAATGCAATGTTCCATAGTGGAACCTGTACACGAAAGTCTTTATTACTCATTAAAATCCTCCCCTTCCAACCAGAATAATTCATCAACTTTTATTTGTAGTTCTTTCGATATTCGCAAAGATAATGTAATTGATGGTGAAAATTCGCCTTTCTCAATAAAACCAATTGTTTGCCTTGTGACTCCAACTCGATTCGCTAGCTCTGTTTGAGAAAAACCATGCCTAGCTCTTAATTCCTTCACTCGATTTCGAAGCATCTTTAACTCCTTTCCAACACTGCACGTTAACTTTTCTATACATAATGTAAAGTATAGTTAACATTTAGTCAAGTATTATTAACATAATTAATTAAACACCAATCAATTACTAAAAAAAGCACCGCAAATGAATGCGGTGCTTTTTAGTGTGCCTATTTAAATTATTCCATAGGAAAGAGCACCCTTAAAGTTATTAAAACCCTTTTCTATGAGCAGTACCTCCCATGATAATTGGTAACATCAAGGCTAAAGTGATACTTAGAATTAACCTTAATCCTTTCCTTTACATCTCCCCACTCTTTACTACTCCCCACTTCCATCAAACGCTTCTGGAATCATCGTGAACCCTTCAATCACCGTATCTTCCTCTACTTCAATCATAAGGTATCGTTTTCCATAAAAATTAATCTGTTTTACATATCGTAAATCTTGTGGACTAATGGAAATCTTAGCCACTTTTGTATCGATTTTAATAGATTTAGAGTTATATTTCGGTATAACACTGCTAGCTTTAAACTCATATTTATCGTCATCAATAACTTTCTGGAAAGCCGCTTCTACTTTTTCCGTATCTACATCTTTTACCCCACTTACCTTTAACACACGTTCTACATCTTTGTAGTTCAGTTTCGGCATCTCTTCCTCTTCATTTTCTTCAATAACACGGTTAATTTCTTCATACACATTCGATAGAGTAGCAGTATTTAGTTTTCCACCCGTTACATCCTTTACAATTTCCTCAAACACTATCTTGTCATCTTGAGCAGTCATGGTATCCTCACCATTGAGCACATCTTCTATGAACTGATAATCCAGCTCATATGCTTTTCCTGACGAATAGAGAACGTGGTTCACATCTGCTGAGTTATCTGTAAAACAAGGGAAGAGAAATCCCCCCACCGGTACAGTAAGATTAATAATTGGATCCACAACAATATTATACTTAAACTGTCTCTCTACATAATCAAATAATAGTTCTTTTTTCGGCTCTTGTGTTTTATTAATACTACCTAAAATAAAGGAATGATTATAAACTGCATCTCGATCACTTTCTTCTGTCTCATCATTTCGAGCCTTCACCGGTTTAAGATATTCGCCGCGGATAAACGTAACAACGATATCCATTTCGAATTGACGATCCTTTAGCATTTTATCAACGATGCGAAGCATTTGTTCTTTCCATCCCTCTACATCGCTACTTAATAATCCTTGATGCAAAATAAGCTGGCTGCTGTCTTCTACATCACGCTTAAATCTTAACTCAAATAACTTTTCATCCAAATTGCCACTTAATAATTTTTTAAAGCTATTCATAAAAATCTCTTTTTGGTCTTGCTCAAGAAGTTCGAAAGGTTGGCTTTGATGATGATAAATTTCACTAGTTTCCTTCATTATATATACGTTAAAAATATCGTGGATTTTCAGTAAATCATTATCTACTTTAAATTGTTTTCGAATATTTGCTATGTCTTTTTTGTTCACTCTCTTTTTCACTCCTATAAAAATCTCACTGTAGTTTCGTTTCCTATTAATTCTAACTTCTACATAGAAAGTGGAGAGGAAATCATTCTGCTCATTGATTTACTCTCCACTCACTAAATTATTCTTATATTTTAACATAGTATTGGAATGATAACTCAGGAAATGTTTGCTTTAGATTGATAAACTACGAACAAATATACGTACAAAGAGCAGAAAGAGTAAGGATTCCCCCTATTCTAACTGCTCTATGTTTTTTCCTTCTATTATTTCCCTAGCATTTGATCTACTTTTTCACGGTTATTCTCGATCCATTGTGTTGCAGATTCTTCAAATGGAACATTGTTATGTTCGTACTCATACATCATTGCTTCTAAATCTTCCACTTCTATACTCCAACGAGACATAATTTCAAACGCCTCTGGATACTCTTCCTCTAAACCTTGGTAGGAAAGTACATATACGTTATCGTAGTTAAAGTGACCATTTGGATCCTCTAAAAACTTTAGGTCGTGTCGAGAGAACATGGAGTGTGGACGCCATCCCGTAATAATAAATGGTTCTTCTCGGTTAATCTTTGTTTCTAGCACACTTAACATAGCAGCCTCACTTGTGGGAACTAGTTCAAATCCGTCTAAGTCGTAATTAGGATCTTCTAACACATTTTTCGAAAGTTCTACAATTCCTGCACCTTCACCGATCGTAACTATTTCTCCGTCATATTCAGAAGCTTTTCCAGCTAATTCTGCAATACTATTTCCCTCCACATAGCTTGATACTACCCAACCTAAAGGAACATTTTCATAGCTAGTCGCTACCAATTGTAACGTATCTTCATATTCTGCCCAAAGTGCTTCCTCTGTGTATGGAAGCCAAGCATCCATAAAGAAATGCAATTCCTTATCTCCTAAACCTTGAAAGATTACTGGTTGATCGAGTAACGTAACCTCCACCTCATAACCCGCTTCTTCAAGAATTTGCATAGCAATTCTCGTAGGTGCTTCTGTACTTGTCCAAGATGTTTCCCCAAATACAATCGTTCCTTTTGAATCATCCGTGCTACAAGCACTTACTGATACTCCCACACCTAAAGGAGCGGGGTTCTAATTTACTTACACACTTCTCCCATACTCTCTGGAAGCACTAGAACTCTTCTAGTTACAACATAAAGGAACTCATGTATGTTCAATTAGACTTCTACAACCAAAGAAACCTCTGTTTCTATTAACGGTTGTTTCGGCTCGTATCTAAACCGAATGAACTCTTTAGACACCCATACTAATGGGTGGTGTTTTCATCTTCTTTACTCTCTGTATCTCTACATCATGCAGTATTTTGAATGTAGGAAAACCTTGTTCACACAAACTCTTCTCTATTTCTTCTCCGTTTTCTTTACAGTTCATCAGCAAAAAGGCAGAGTATAGATCACGTTGAATCTGAAAATCACCAAAATCATTCCAACGTTGATGCAGTTTCTTCTTCTCGTATGTATCCGTTATATGGTTGTATTGACTTGCTTTTATTCGCGTTGTATTTACCTTGTTTAGTCTTTTGTTCTTGTATGTTAGTTTTCGATGGATGATTTGAAGCAACAACGAAGGTGCACGATGACCAATGGTTTTCCCGAATCGTTTCTTTTTCTTACACTTCCCATTTTTATTTATTTCCGTTTCTTTCGCCCTTCTTTGAAGTGCTTTGAAACTCATCGTCTCCACAAATAGGACATCACTTAGAGATAGTATTTCATTGGCAAGTAGTTCGTGATCCTGCTTTCTTTTGGCTTTATTTCGTCTCTGCCATTCTTTTGCTTGGTTTTTCTTTTTTTGGTATCGTTTCGAAAAGATCCATCTATCCTTATTACTTGAGTCAATGGTGCCGTCCTCTTTGTATTTCAAAGGATTCATCGCTCTTTTACTTCGATCCATCGCACGTTGAATATTTCTTATTTTTTTACTTATCTCCAAAACATTTGGTGCCAACTCTGTTAATATGACTTTGTTTTCAGAACAAACCGCCACCGTTGATATTCCTATATCAATACCAACTCGTTTACCAATACAATCTGTTTGCTTCGTTTCACTGGGATTGGATTTCTCCGGAGGAACACCTTCCAAAATGAGTTGTACGTAGTATACATAGTTGTCTTTACTCCATTCTCGTTTCACTCTCACAAATTTCACTTTATTTTTCAATGCAGACTTCGCATACTCGTCATTTTTCTTTATCACGGTCCGCAAGACCAGACCGTTCCAAAAAACATTCCCACCTCTGTATCGAATGCCCGTTGAATTGGATTTCCCTTCGACGGACTCTAGTTCGCCAAACTTTTTAAAGTGTACTCGCTTTGCTTGCTTATATAGTACCTTTTCAAAAGCCTTGAATGATCTTGTAGCTATTTTTTGACTCGTGAATGCGTCTATATTTTGTTTGTACGTATGTTGCATAAAAAGAGCTGCAACATTGCAACTCGAAATTTTACTAACGCTCTCCGTTAGCTTAAGTCAAACTATTCACAATATCGCTAACTAGAATGTTCTAATGAAATAACTGTAGTTTTGTTTTCAACACAACCATTGGATATCATTATTTTTCTCATAGAATTATTATCAATTTGGGTAGCACCCAAATAAGACTTTGCTTTGAAATCATTTTGCAACCTATATAGCCCTATTAGATGTAGGTTCTTGCCCAGACCTGTTCCTCGGAATTTTGGATGAGTTCCTATCCAAAAAATTCTTCCTTCTTTATCCTTATCTGGTTCAAGGTGAGGAAAGACCACTCCAACAGGTTCATTTTTAACTATATAGACGGTGAACATTCTCTGTACTTCTGAAGGCAGTTCAGTTTCCATACTTATTAAAAATTTCTCTGTATCATCCATATTCCGATTCATTACTTCAGATAAAAATGAAACTGATTCCTTCTCTGTAATTGACCATAATTCGTAAGTTGATATCCCAATATTTATTGGCTTTCTTAAAGACCTTTTATATATTACTCTCTCACCTTTAATCTTCATCTTATTCCTTGTGTAATTTAATCGTTCTAAGTGAATTATAGGACACTCTAGCAACACTTTTTTAAATATACTGTTTTCCGTTTTAGTTAGAAGTTCATTTATAAAACCATCGATTTGGTTCGCTTGATTCAAGTTATCTTCTAAAATTTCCAAGATAATTTGTTTGTCGCTTATTATACTATGCACTCCAACTTCTTTTAGTTGGTTCAGTATTCCATTCATAATTTGTTCTCCCTTTATTCTTTCTTATTGTATTAACCTGCTTCGTTCGTTCAATAAAAAATCACATTTACTTATTGATCCATCCTTCTCCATTAGTTTAACATCATTTTCCAGTTTGTAGAAACAAAAAAAGAGCTGCAACTTTGCAACTCGCAATTTAACTAACGATTCCCGTTAGTGACATATTAAGCACCGTATTTCCATCCCCAAAAAGAAACAATAAGACCGATAGCTGAAATAAAAAATCCGACTGTAACTGGTGAACCACTTGATACAAGTATGAATGATATACCAAATAATATTATTGAAATACCTAAAAGTAATGTTTTCATAATATTTATTACTCCCTTTTTTTATCGACGTTAAATAAATAACTCTTCAGTAAACTTTATCTTAATTTTTGTATTATTTTCCAGTTCGACAACGCCTGTTTGATCCACTAACGCTTCTCCCTTAGTTATGTAACTAATTTAATGAAAACCCTTATGATTACGATACTAGTCCAACAACTTTCAGGATTGTGTTCAAAATAAATCCTATTCCTACGAATATAATCATAAATCTTATTATAAATGAGTATTTTCGAGGATTTTGTATAAATGCAAATATACCAACTAATAAGAAAATAACACCTAAACTGAAATTAAATAGAGCTTCCAAATTTATTCACCATCTAAAACCTTATTGTGCGAAACCTCTCCGTTCGATTAAGTCATTTCACAAATTCCGTATATTACTCCCTTCTATTTTAACATAAATATCCAAATCCTTCTCTTTCTCATTAGAGTTCGCATGGCAAATCACATCCAACTCACAAGAAGAAAGATTCATTTCCCCCTATTTGAAGAGGTGTGTGAATTACTTTGTGATTTCATCTCTATTTAACGATAAAACACCGATATAACAACAAAAAATCACATGTGATTTCTACTGTGAAATCGCATGTTATTTTGCTTGCGAATGGCAAGTTTGCACCTCTGAAGTAAACCCGTTACATGCCATTGTGAAGCCTTTTTGGATGAGGATGAGTATCAAATTCAACGTTTAACAAAGCCATTTTATTAAGCTACAAACATACCACCGTTAAACTTACGAGCAAACTTTTCAATCTCTTCCTCACTCAAAGTAGACATATCCGTTGCATTTCCGTCTACTCTTTTGACAATAAATTTCTCCAAAAAGTTCATTTTAGAAAAATCAAACTCTCCACCAAATATTCCGCTCGCAAGTGCCTGCTTTCTCATTTGTTCAGGAAAGGCCAATTCTAATTGTGACAGAGCTTTTTCTCCATCTAACATACAACATATGAATAACCCTAGTTTTTTTGATAGTAATTCCTGCTCATTGGCTTTTATAAATTTTCTCATTTTCCCTTGAACCATACCAGCATGAATAGAGCTCCCTAAAATTACAGAATCGTAGTCAGAGAGATTAATCGAACTAGCTTTTTTCAAATTAATAAGAGTTCCCTTTCCATGTAACTGATCCATTAATAGATTAGCCGCTTTCTCCGTCGTTCCTCTCGAAGTTGCATAAATTATAGCAGTTTTCATAAAGACCACCACCTTTTCCGAAGAAATATTTTCCAATTATATTATACTAGCATTATTCTAAATAATTTTAATGATAGTAACGAAAAATGTGTATGTTTTATGAACAATATCTGCTAGAGTATAGACGGCTGAAGCGATTGGAACACAAACCAACAGAGTTAGTAATTACAGATAGTAGGATACTTGTATTTTCAGGGTAACCTTTATAAAAAAAGATGTCTCCATCTACCTTATTCAAAAGATAGATGAGACACCTTTTTGTTAATTATCCAGTAATATTATCTAGGCCGTGCTTCTTTTCAGATTCTGCAACTACAATTGCGCAGGATGCATCTCCTGTGATATTAACAGCTGTTCTCGTCATATCAAGAAGTCGGTCCACACCAATAATCAGGGCAATTCCTTCTACAGGTAAACCTACTGATGTTAATACCATAGCAAGCATTATTAAGCCTACACCAGGAACTCCGGCAGTACCAATACTTGCAAGAACTGCGGTTAAAACAACAACTAAGATTTGATTCATTGTTAAGTCTACTGCAAACACTTGCGCGATAAAGACAACAGCTACCCCTTGCATAATTGCCGTTCCATCCATGTTAACTGTTGCACCAAGTGGTTGAACAAAACTACTAATTGATTTCGGTACATTCAAGTTTTTCTGTGCTGTTTCCATGGAGACTGGAAGTGTAGCACTACTGCTTGATGTACTAAAGGCTACAGACATTGCTGGTGCAAATCCTTTGAAAAACTTGATTGGATTCATTTTTCCTAGCAATGAAACTGCTGTACCATACGTTACTATTGTATGAATAACGAGCGCGATCATTACTGCGATAAAGTAGAGCCCCATCACCTCAAAGGCTTCCCACCCTAGTTTTCCAATAGCAGATGCAATTAACGCAAACGCACCATATGGGGCCAAGACCATCACGAGGTTAACAAGGTACATCATAATATGATTTGTTTGTTCCACAAGTTGATAGACAAGCTTCGTTTTCTCCCCAAGCACAGCGATTCCTAACCCGAAAAATACGGCAAATGCAATGATTTGTAGCATATTTCCACTAGACATAGAGTCAATTGGGTTTGTTGGGATAATATTTAAGATCGTATCCACCACTGGTGGTGCTTCCCTTGGCTCATAATGAGCATTTTCCGTATCGAAGTTTCCATTTGCACCGGGTTGGATTAAAGTGGCTACTCCTAAAGCAATAGTGATCGCTACTGTCGTGGTTACTAAGAAATATCCTATTGTCTTTAGCCCAATTCTTCCAAGTTTTTTTGGATCTCCTAGAGCAGCAACACCTAGTGTAATGGTGATAAACACTAATGGTACCACTAGCATTTTAATCAGATTTAAAAATAGCTGACCTACTGGATATAGTAGATACTGATCCACAACAGAAAACACACCAGATGCGAACAAATTCAATAGAAAACCAGCGATAATACCTAGAATCAGTGCAATAATAATTTTTTTTGTAAGATTGTTGTTTCGTTTCATGAATGTAATCCTCCTTTTTTTATGTCATGCTGCATTTCGTCCGTGTTGTAAGGAGTTCTTCTCTCACTTTGAACATTACGATTGCAACGAGTTCACCAATTATATCTTTTTTACACGAAGACTTTGAAAACTAGGGCTTCGCCTTCTCGCTTTATCACTTTACTGAGTTAAACTTTTCCACAGAAAAAAACCACGAAAGAGAGAACTCAGTCATGGCTTTAATAAACTTAGCTGGTTCTATAATAGCTTACGAGGTTAGCTGTCGGATTCGGGTGTATAGAAATCACCCTACCTAAAAAAGGATTCACCCCTATGGCCATAGGCCACACTTGAAAGTCGGTTCCCCCGCTCCTGCATAGGATTAAGCTGTCTATGAAACTAGATTTATATTACTATATACAAACGTCCTCGTCAATAATCGACATTATTTTTTAAAAAATTTACTTAAGAGATAATAACATAACTCTATTTTCTTTTTAAAAAGCACTCAGTAATAATTTTGTTGTAAAAAATACTATCAGTAAGATAAATAGTCTATACTTGTACTGTTGTTATTTAATCAGATATATTTTTAAAAATGCAATAGTAATTTGATACGAAAGTAGGGAGATTTATGATCTTTGCAGTTATTTTAGGAGTTATCATTTATATGGCGAGTGGGATGATATACTATTCCATCCTGGGAAATAGGTGGGTGGAGGAATTAAATATTAAACCTGAACAACCAAACTATGGATTGTTAACATTGGTTACTGTTCTTACCACCTTTGTTTTTTTCATTATACTTCAACTTTCACAAGCGGAAACGTTACTTGATGGCGCTTTATTGGGAGCAGGAGTAGGGTTCATCGTCTCCCTTGCTTATGCGAAGGACTTTATTTTCGGATTAGGATCTAGTAGCAAAAAGCAAGTGGTGGTCTACTTTATTGCTGTGGGTTACCATATCATCGCCTTAACAATTATTGGTATTGTTATGATGTTTTTTATATAGGCTACACTGAAAATACGTGTATCAGAATATCGAGTGATACTAACTTTGTTGGTAGTTATTCCATTCGCTTCAGTCCACTCCTTTCCAGTGGGGAGTTGCCGAGCCTCCTCACGACTCCGTCGCTGCGGTGTCTCGCCTCTACTCTGCTTCCCACCGGAGTTCGTGGACCTGCGCTCATTCCATATATAGTTGATGTTACTAAAACCCTAATAACGTATTTTCATCTCCATGGTGCAAATTTTCCCTTGCAAGGAGGTCTATCCCTGAAAATACGTGCTATCAAGTATTATAACTTTGTTGGTTTGTATTCCATTCGCTCCAACCTGCTCGCGTTCCTGTGGGGAGCTGGCGAGCCTCCTCCAATTGGCCTAAGAGCAGCCCACGTCCTGTGGGCAACGGCGCAATGTCGCCATCCTGGCTCCAGCTCTGCGAGGTCTCGCCCTTGCTCTACTTCCCACTGGAGTCTCGGGGCTTACGTTCATTCCATATAATGACCCACAGTACTAAAACTACTTTATAACGTATTTTCTTCCGCGATGGTTTACATTTTCACTTACATCAAAAAAGAAGCTGGTGATCTCATGAGATCACCAGCTTCTCTTATCATTCAAGACTAACTTTACTTACTGACCACAAACGTTCATTGTACTATTCTCTAACGTAATGTTTCGGAACTCCATGTTATCTCCGCATGGTGACTCAACAATTTCTGAATTACGGAGAGTTAGATTTTGCATTAAAATATCTCTTGTGTTTGGCATATCATTACGTGCTGCAATACGGATTCCGCTTGGACCTACAACTACACCACCGTTCATTGCAATGTTGTAGCTGTTCTCGATAAGCATTGCATTACCACCAGTTCTCGCTAAGTCCACACGATCAATGACAGCTCCGCCACTACGAGAGACACTGAAAATTCCTCGGCCACCGCCACGAGCAACCACTTCTCCTACAAAAATATTGTGAGTGTAGTCATCATCGATATGACCATTTCGATTCGCCATACGGAAGGCAGCGTAACCAGTTCCTGTTCCAGCTCCATATCCATAGACGATGCCTACTTCAGCATTAATCGTATCATTCAACAAAACACCAGAGTATCCAGTATCAACCGCTGTTACTGTGCCAATAGTAATACCATCCACTCCGTATGTTTCTACTCCATGTGCACTTGTTCCAGAAACGTACACATCATCAATGCGAACATTACGAACTCCATAAACGTTATCATTGTCACGGCTATCAATACGAATGCCAAGACCCGCATCCAAGCGAAGATCGATTTGACCTAGGTGAATATCTTCGGATGTACGTACGAAAATTCCGAAGTTCGGGCTACCTGTTACATTTAATTTCGGAATGGACACATTCTCCGCATGTCTAATACGTACAGCTGCATTATGATTTCCATAATCAAAATCTTCGTCAATACCCTCAACATGTATTGTTCCATCAATTTCAAAAGAAGTATGGCTCGGTAATTCAAGTGAACGATTCGCTGGAATTGTTCCAGAACCACGAACTATTACTTTCTCTTGCTTCGTACGACCAGGAGTTAAGCTGTCTACCGCCGCTTGCATCGCGTCAAGCATATCGTCACCAACATACACAACTCCACGGTTAATTACTCTCCACTTGTCACCAGTCTGTAGGACTTGTGCATGAAATGGGCCTTTCCCATAGAATGTCTCTGACTTCTCTCTCGGTTGGACTGCTAAAACCTCTGAATCATTAGAAATCCCACCTTCATTCACTGCCCTTACAACATAATAGTAGGGATTAGGAGAGAAAATGTCTTGATCTGTAAACGTCGCTTCATTTGTAACGCCTACTCTCTCGAAAACTTCCCCGTTAGGAAAATGTTCTGGATTATAGCGTGTACGATAGACGTAATAAAGTAAAGCATCATCGTTTTCATTCCATGAGAATGTTACTTCCTCTTCCACTACTAACTCATCAATGCTTAACTCACTAGGACTAAAAGGAGCAGGAACAGAGTCATCGCTAACAGAAACTTCTACTTCATTACTAAAAGCAGATTCTACTCCAAGATCCGTTAGAAATGTCACTACATAGGTGTACGTATTTCCTAATTCCACTGTATTATCAATAAAGTTAGTTTCAGAAGTATTTCCTATACGGGTGAAATTCCCTTGCCCCTCTTCTTTTCGGTGTACATTATAGCTTTCCGCAGAATCATGTGGTTCCCAACTTAAGCCCACATATGTTTCTGGAGAAAAAGATAGTTCTGACACTTCCAAACTATCAATCTGTGCAACAGGCATAATTTCTAAGCCATTAATTCGACCATTATCACCCATTTGAATATTTAACTGCCCATCAGAAACCGTCGTAGTATGTGTCACCTCAGCAAATTGCCCCGAGTTAGAAGTAAAGCTCCCAAGGTGCTCTCCTTCCACAACAAAACTAGAACGATTAAAAGCAATATTATCACCAGCAATAATTCGGATAAAATACTCACCGTCAGGTAGGTCTACCATAAATTCAAAATTTCCATCAATAAGAAAGTCTCTTCTTATATCGTCTGGTGCTCCACGATCTCTTTCTGCAACAGATTTATTAATTCCATAACCTCTATCTTCATTATAAATCAGATTGTTTGAAACCTGTAAATACCCTTCTGCTGTTGGACCGTTACCAAAGTCAAACAATAGGAAAGGAGATTCTTCTGGTTCTGTTGGTTCTGGAGCTTCACCAGAAATTTGAACGATTTCAATGGCATTAATACGAGCCCATTCATTAGAAAAACTAGCTTCTAATTGTCCATCAAATACAGTGAAAGTATCCTCGTAAGTGATAAACTCCCCTCCACCAGTTCGATCTCCACCTTTGATGTCCCCACCTTGAAGGGTATAATTTGTGCGGTTCACATCATTTTGAGATCCTGTAACAATTTCAATCTCATACTCACCAACTGGTAAATCAACCATAAAAGTGTTTCCACTAGCAATAACAAAGTCTCTCAGTAAATCTGTTGGACCTCCTTGGTCTCGACTATCAGCTACATTTTCAAACCCATACCCTCTATCACTAGAATACAAGGTTGATTGAGATACTTTTGTATATCCCTCTGCTACTGGGCTTGAATCTGTACCAAGGTCAAACTTTAAGTGAAGCATTTCATCTTCGTTATCTGAAAAACTTGTATTCGCTGCTAGACCACTAGTTGAAAACAAAGAAAATATCATTACTAAAACCATAAAAATTGCTAGCTTTTTACGAACCATGAAAAAACCTCCACTATTTTATTTTCATCAAGATAACTAATGTAATTAGAACATAACTTAGGGAAGAGAAGGCTGGAACCCTAATTGAAAAGCCAGCTTCTTCTTTCCCTCAGTATGATACAAGTAATTTTCCTTTTTACAAATTTTTACTGATTACAAACATTTATCGTACTATTAACTAACGTAATATTTTCAAACACATTGTTTGGTCCACAAGGGTTTTCAAGAATCGAAGAATCAATCAACGTTAAGTCTTTCATAAAAATATCTCTTGTTTGTGGCATATCAGCACGCGCTGCAAGACGAATTCCACTTGGCCCCTCAACTACACCACCATTAAATTGAATGTTGAAACTGTTCTCTATTAACATGGCATTGTTTCCAGTGTTCTTAATGTCGACACGATCAATAACTGCACCACCACTTCGAGATACACTGAAGATTCCTCTACCGCCACCACGAGCAATTACTTCACCTACAAAAATATTGTGAGAGTATTCATCGTCGATGTTACCATTTCGATTTGCCATACGGAATGCGGCATAACCAGTACCAGTTCCCGCTCCAAATCCATACACTCTGTCAACTTCCGCATTAATCGTATCATTTAGCAAAATACCAGCGTATCCAGTATCTACCGCTGTAACTTTCCCGATGGTAATACCGTCCACTCCATATGTTTCCACACCATGGTCACTTGTTCCAGAAACGTACACATTATCAATACGAACGTTTTTAACTCCATAAACTGTGTCATCATCTCGACTATCAATACGGAAACCAAGGCCTCCATCTAAGCGAAGATCGATTTGACCAAAGTGAAGATCTTCAGATGTACGTACAAAAATACCGAAGTTTGGTGTTCCCGTCACATTTAATTTTGGAATGGATACATTCTCTGCATGCATAATACGCACTGCAGCAGTTTGATTTCCATAGCTAAATCCTTCTCCAGTTCCTTCTACATGAATCGTTCCATCAATCTCAAAAGATGTATGACTTGGTATATCAAGAGACTTATCTCCTGGGATTGTTCCAGAACCACGAACAATTACCTTTTCTTGGGTAGTCCGACCTGGAGTTAGGCTATCTACAGCCGCTTGCATCGCTTCTAACATGTCATCTCCCGAGTAAACAACTCCACGGTTAATAGCTCTCCATCCATTACCAGTTTGAATTACTTGTGCATCAAAAGGCCCAACACCATATGTTTTTTCTTTTGATTCTTCTCTTTCTTGCGCTCCAATCATCTTAGAAGCCTTCGACATTCCCCCTGCATTTACAGCTCTTACAGCATAATAGTAAGGGTTGGATGAATATATATTATCATCTGTGAATGTTAATTCATCCGTTACACCTATTTTCTCAAAAGATTCTTCCACATTAGGAATTTGGCCTTCATGGAAGCGAGTTCGATATACATAGTAAAGATCAGCCTGATTTACTTTGTTCCATGAGAAAGTTACTTCCTCTTCTACTACTACATTATCAAGTTTTACTCTAACAGGATTGCGTGGAGCTTTTACAGATTCATCAATCATCGATACTACTACTTCATTACTTCTCACTGTTTCAATATTAAAACTAGGTACCGGGGTCACTGCATATGTGTACGTATAGCCTATTTCAGGAACTTCGTCTGTATAGCTTGTTTCAGACGTATTACCAATTTGAGTAAAACGGTCTTCTCCTTCCGCAATTCGGTACACATTATAAGATATAGCTGCATCCATGCTATCCCAGCTTAAGCTAACAGAAGAATCCAAGCCTAGTGTTACATCTGATATTTCTAAACTAGTAATCATTAAAACTGGTACAATTTCTACGGCATTAATTCGAGAATCATCAAAGAAATCAATAACTAATCGTCCATCTGTAACTTCGACTATCTCCTCGTATGTTCTATATTGACGTGGACCTGTAACATCTCCACCTTTTACATCTCCACCTTGAATAGAGTAGCTTGTGACATTTTCATCTCGTTCTGCACCAGTAGTAATTGCAACTCGATAATGTCCATTCGGCACATCTGCTAGGAAACTATTGTCTCCAGCGATGACAAAATCTCTTGTTAAGTTGTTTGCCTGGTCTCTAGAACCAGCTGGTGCGTCTAATCCAAATCCTCTCTCACTATCGTAAACCATGGTATGAGGAACTTTTGTATACCCTTCTGCTGCTGGACTATCAGGTGTTCCAAAGTCAAATTTATGAAGAGCTTCATCTGATCCCGCTTCATAAATCTCAATACCATTTACTCGTGCCCATGCACCTTCAAAGTAAATATCAAGTTGTCCATCTGTTATCGTTACAGAATCCTCATAAGCATTAAAGTTCCCTGCCTGGGTTGGGTATCCCCCACGTTGGTTTTCATCACCTCTTGCACCTTGCAGGAAGTAAGTTGTCGTATCAAAATCCCAATTCGATCCTGTAACAATAACAAGATCATAATCCCCATTTGGTAAATCTACGTAAAAAGTATGTTGAAAAGATAGAATGAAATCTCTTCGTAAATCATCAATCTGATCATCGGAGTAACCTTCTCTTACTTCAGCAAACCCATATCCTCTCTCACTTGTATATCCAGTTAAATCAGATACCTTCGTATGTCCTCCTTGTACAGAACTTGTTTCTGTTCCAAAGTCAAACCGTAAATGTGGGCGTTCTTCCTCCGATGTTCCACTATTTGCTGATATACCGCTTGTGGAAAACAATGAAAATATCATTACTAAAACCATAAAGATTGATAGTTTTTTCCGTACCATGAAATCTCCTCCAATGATTTTTATTCTTGGATAATGAAATACATAGTGCTCTACTGATTTTTGAGTAACATTATGATGTCTATCGCCTTATGTAGTAGCTACTCAAATTACTAAACTCACAACAACCACGATAACGCTTACAAAAAATCTTAAATGAGAGTCATGAAACTTTCTTATCTCATTCGTAGGTCGAAAAAAAAGTTTTTCAAAGTAACAAAGCTTCTCTCTTACTTAATTAAATTAATTAATAACCACCTCCATATACTCAAGGTATTTATACAAGAACCAGTAAATAGAATGTAAAAAGAATTCTTCTATTTACTGTTTGCATACAAAACTATTTAAATAATTATTTGGGAATAATGAATGGAAGCTTAATCTAGTATACAAAGATGTGATAGCTTTCATGGAGTATAAAAATAAAAATATCGAAGAAAAAACTTTTATTATTTTCGATCAGTAACATTCAACATTTAGAACATTGAACCGATCTTTTGGATACCCCCATTATATTTGGACATGTAACTTTTTTTAATATAAAAATGTTAAAAATATATCAAAAAACAACAATACCTGAAAAACGGTTCGAAACTCCCACGAAGGTTATTGGTGTAAAACGGTACTATTTACTTACGATTGAAAGCGTTATCATACTTTCGAACCACTAATCTATAACCATATTTTGGTATAACTTTTAACTATATGTGGTAAAACAAAAATGCCCCCTCCTAATATCATGAGGTAGGCAACTTCATTTTATATGAAATTTGTAACTTTTTTACTAGGATGATTTTATTGATTTTTCGAAAGCTTTAACGCTAACTTATACAGCTTAGGGTCATTCTTTGTGATTCCTAGCTTTTCTAAAACAGCTATCATGAAATCATAGTGGGCATGTCCTCTACTAGTTATAACCCTGTCTGCTACACAGATATCTTTATCCACATAATCACCATCTGCATAAAACTCTGTATAAATAGCATTTAGATGTGGCATTGCTGTGTATTCACAATCTAATAGACCTGCAGCTCCTACTAATAAGGAAGATGCACAACTTGCTGCAATAAGCCCCTCATAGCTTTGGAGAAAATTAGTTATCATGTTATTTTCTAATAACTTTTCATTAATCTCTCCTCCAGCCATTAATAGCAAATCATAGCTTTTTGGATCTTTCTCTGCTAATGGATCAGAGTTAACTTGCAGTCCTCCATCAGTAGAAATTAAGCCACCATTTATTGAAATTGTCTCTATCTCATATCCATCCTGCTTTAAAAACATTTGCAGTAGCCCAACTTGCCAAATTGCAAACCCATCATAAACGATAAAACCGATTTTTTTCATAAACTCACCTCTTATTAAAATAGTTACTCTCTATTCTATCGATAATCCGACCATACTTCTACTTTCGTTTGGTTATGTGCAGTAACTTTAAGTTACATACTTTCTCTAAAAAACAAACAAAGAGGCTGGGACAAAAGTGTTTCCACCAAAGAGAAATCCGAACGAAATGATTCTTGGTATACTATTCGCTACAGAAATATACTTCGCTTTCCGCGGGCGGCTGGTGGGCCGCCGAGTGCTTAAGCACTCTTGGGGTCTCACCCTTGCCTTTTGATCCCGCCGGAGTCTTCGTATATTTCCTCCACTAAGGTTACCTATCGTTCGTTTTTTCAATGTTACACTTTCGTTATGTCCCAGCCTCTTCTATGTGTTACTACGTATTTGTAATGATTCTGATCCTTCGGTCGTTTAGATAAGAAAAAGCGCAAGGCGCCCTCTCAGGACCGAAATGCAAATGTTCTGGACGAACGAAAAGCTTAATCCGCTTGCATATCTGCGAAGAAAAATGTTCTTTCAGTTGAAAAGTGCTTTCTACTTTTCTAACTGGAAGGTTATTTTTCACAGCAGATAGCGGATGTAGCTAGACATAAAAAGTGTTATTAATTTTCATCGTCCAGGTTATTTGACACGAGGTCATGGCGCCTGGAGCTAGACAAATTTCACAGTCCAAAAAATTTATACTTATCTTTCAAAAAAAAAAACCTAGCTAATAAAAGCTAGATTTTCTTGGTTAACACCTTAGGAGACTCAACCATACTTATCATCACTACCACTATTTTCAATAATACGTACCTAATAGCGGATAATTAAAACTCTACTACTTCGTGATGCTTGTTCGTTCCGTAATTTAAATGAAATTCCTTTCGTTTCTTCTATCACCTACACGAAATTACATTTACCATACATCACGATACAATGAAGCGCCTCAAATATAAAGCACTTTCAATTATTTTGGTATTTGCTTGGTTACTCATTCATCCATGGACTTCTTGCCCGTACTAATTTGTGTTAAAGATTTTCTATTAACAAATTAGCTTTCATTGGTTTACGTTTTTCATATTTCTTAACGGAACCAACATAGATGGTTGAGTCACCTATGGCGTTAACTACTTTATCTCTTTCTATTTATATTATAACCCATGAGAGGAATCATTAATTTGAACATTTATTGAACGTTTTAATACTTACTCTTCGCAATTACTTCCCTTAATAAAACAGCCATTCATAGGAATAGCTGCTTATGTTTTGAAAAACTTCAACATCTATTTTTCATTTTTTTGCCTCTTTGGCGAGTGTTTTATATGATTTTACCTTGCCATGGGGATTTTGTGCTTCTTTACGAGCTCTAAATTGACGATCTTCCTGTGATTTAGATTGACTCATCTACCTTCTACTCCCTTTCCTGTTAACTTTCATAGCTAAACTAACTCTGTTTCATTGACTATTCTTCCGTGTTGATACGATTTTTAAATGCTTCATGCGTTCCTAAATATTCCTCTATCTCAGATGTTCTTTCTTTTGCTTCTTTTTCTTCACTTCCTTTTGGAAATGCTCCAGGGTGGCTTTTTTTCTTATGATTTAAACTCTTACCTCTTGCCATACTATTTCCCTCCTTTTAAATCATTCATCATCAGTTTTTTCTTAAATGAGAATGAATATGCATGGAAGAAATATGGGATCTTATAAAAATGAAAGGAACATAACTTTTTATAATCAAAAAAGACCATCTTTCCTATGTAGTATAAAAGACGGTCCTTTTCTAATATAACTCTCTTATTTATTTCTGATAGGAGTGCAAACAGCATATAGGTTTTCAGTTGATATGGTCACTTCTGATTTAATGACTTTATATCCGTTTCCTACTGTTTGTAAATCTTTTTTTGTTAATGTAATTCCTTGATTTTTCTTCATTGTTTATACTTCCTTCCTTTTGTTATTCTCACACCGAGGTTACTATATGTGAAAGAAAAGGAATGGGTGCATGTTTCACTCCTACAATAATCAGAAGGACGAAGATAACCACAACAAATGCGAACCCGCCAAAACCTTTTGTTGCTTGAATCATTATAAAACCTCCTCATTCATTATTGGAGTGCATCTTTTTTCCATTCTATAATCTATATATGAAAGGGAATTGTCCTACTTTTTAAAAACAGATGAATAACGGAAGTTCAAGTATGTTGATGGTAACAGAAAAGTACTATTCCATATTTAAAACAAAGAAAACGCACTGAAAAAACGAAATAAATTCAGCGCGTTCTCCTTAAAACTGAAGTAAAAACCCACACATTACATGATTGAGAGAGCTGTAAAGATTCCCTTCAAACTAAACTACCGCTATGATATATTATTTATTTACTTTAAGAGGAACAATTAACTCATTGATTCTTGAGCCATCTTTTGGACTTCCCTCAAATAATATAAGCGTTAACGAATCATTTGTTACTTCTTTTTCATCAAAATCAATGACAATCTCAAATTCTCCCCATTCTGGGGCACCATCAGTAGCAATAGAATATCCACTTGCTAAAACATTGTGACCGTCTTCAATCTCGTATTGAAATGTTGCTTCAAATACTCTCGCTGCACCTCGTACAAGTACTTGATTAGTGACCTCTGAGTATGGTGCAGGAGTATATATTTTAAATGCTGTATTCTCAACTACAACTTCTTCCTGATCGTATTGATCCTTCCCGACAGTTAGCGGGATGTACAACTCATTTATTCGAGAGCCGTCTTTTGCACTCTCCTCAAATAAAATAATGGTGGCAGATTGATTGGACACAAAATCGATATCAATGACGATTTCAAACTCCCCCCATTCGGGAGCACCTGCAGATGTAGTCGTAAATCCACTAGCTAGAATGTAATGCCCATCTTCTAATTCATACTGTAATGTTCCTTCGAACACTCTTGCAACGCCTTTCACGATCACTTGATTTTCTACCTCAGCATGAGGAGCTGGCGAGAAAATTTTAATTGCATCATTTTCTAGAACTATATCTGTATCATTATTGGAATCTTGATCCTTTTTCACATTCAATGGAATGTTCAGCTCATTCTGTCTTGAACCATCATCTGCACTTTCTTCAAAAAGGAAAAGAGTTGCTGAGCCATTTGGTACGTCACTTAAATCAATAGTAACTTCAAATTCTCCCCAGTTTGGGGCCCCACTATTTGCGGTCGTATGTCCACTAGCATAAATAAAGTGTCCATCTTCTAATTCATATTGTACAGTACCTTCATAAACTCTTGCTAGACCTTGAACAGTAACTAAATTATCCACTTCTGAGTTTGGATCCGGATGAAAGATTTTAAAAGCATCGTTTTCAAGCACTATTTCTCGATCATCTGAACCGATATCTTGATCATCTAACGATCCCTCACCTGTTCTTTCGTTCTCATGATCCTCATTTTCATTTAATGGCTCTTCTTGTTCTCCCGATTCGTTATTTTGAAGAGAATCTTCTGTTGTATTCTGATTACAAGCAATGAGAAGAGATGTACAAACAACAAACAGAAGACTTACCTTCTTAAACATTTCCATCATAAAACCTCCCTATTCTTTTATAAAACACAGGAAAAACAGTTTTATTCACAATCAATTTTTTATAGAGTGTTAGGTATAGGGCTCGATTAACTTCTTTACTTATGATTAGTAAACGACATGTAAGAAGCCGCTTTTGTAGATATGTGAATGTTCCTCCTACATCTAGTAAGACGTTGTATATAAAAAAAGGTCACGCCTAATTTTAAATCTATAAAAAATACTTGAAACCAAATAGCATTTTATTCGTATAAAAAATCGAGGACTAGAAGGAGGTATCGAGATGAAAAAAAGTAAAAGGAACGATTCTACTTGGCTTTGGTTTGATTTCCTTATTGATATTCTGTTTTTCTTCCCTAGAATCATCGCAAACTTTTTTAAGTGGCTGTTTTAATATATACTTTCTTGATGCTTTCGCTTATTTACATATAGAAAAAGTGTAAAAAGGTGCCTGTCCCTTAGCTACAGCGAAATGTAATAAGAGTACGACACCTTCCTCCATATAGCAAAAATAACTATAGTTTTAACGCCTTTGTAGTAATGCAACCACTCATAAGTTTTCTAAAGGTCTGCCCCTGCAGCTGCCAAAAATGATCCTTGTTGTCCTCCTCCCGATTCTAGACACAGAACTTTTCTCCCCCTCAATAAAAGGAAAGGAAATGGTTACTTCATGCAACTCTCCCTTTCCTTTTTAGTCTCTCCATCCTCTTTCTACTGTTTCCTACTTAGGAATTGTTCTAATCCTCTTTTTCTCAGAACACAAGCTGGACACTCACCACAACCATCTGCAATAATTCCATTATAGCAAGTAAGAGTTTCGTTTCGAACAAAATCAAACGCACCTAGTTTATCAGCCAATTCCCATGTTTCCGACTTATCTAACCACATAAGCGGAGTATGAATCACAAATTGATCATCCATTGATAAATTTAATGTGACATTCAATGATTTTATAAACACATCTCTACAGTCAGGATATCCACTAAAATCTGTTTCGCATACACCTGTGACAATATGCTTTGCCCCAACCTGTCGAGCCAATATCGTAGCAAAGGAAAGGAACAGTAGGTTTCGTCCTTCTACAAATGTAGAAGGAAGCTCCCCTTCTTTTTGTTCAATATCAATATCACTACGAGTTAATGCACTTGGTGCCAGCTGATTGAGTAACGACATATCTAGTATCGTATGTTTAACATTGAGTTTCTTTGCAATTGATTCCGCAACCTCAATTTCTAGCTTATGGCGCTGATTATAGTTAAAAGTTACAGTCTCCACTTCCTTGAAATTCTCCAATGCCCAGAACAGGCAAGTCGTACTGTCTTGTCCACCACTAAATACAACCACCGCTTTTTCATTTTTCATCAATATCACCTCCAACTTTATGAAATTGAAATCTCCAATGCAACAGGACAATGATCACTACCAAGTACATTCGCATGAATTTCCGAGGAAATAATGGACTCTTTTAATCTATCAGACGTGATAAAATAGTCAATTCTCCATCCAATATTTCGTTCTCTCACCTTATTCATGTATGACCACCAAGTATAAGCTCCTTCTTCAGCTGGCTTCAAATGTCTAAAAGAATCAACAAAGCCACAACTTAGAAAATCCGTCATTTTTCCTCTTTCTTGTTCTGTGAAACCAGAATTATTTTTGTTGGATACAGGATTTTTCAAATCAATTTCCTGGTGTGCTACGTTTAAATCTCCACATAAAATTACTGGCTTTTTCTCATCCAATATTCTTATGTACGCAAGAATATCATCTTCCCAAGTTAATCTGTATTCTAATCTTGTAAGATCTCGTTTCGAATTTGGAGTATAAACAGTAACAAAGTAGAAGGATTCGAACTCTAGCGTAATCACTCGACCTTCTGTATCATGTTCTTCTTTTCCAATACCATATTTAACGGAAAGAGGTTTTATCTTTGTAAAAACGGCAGTGCCTGAATACCCTTTTCTCTCTGCATAATTCCAAAATTGTTCATAGCCTTCTAGTTCCAGTTCTATCTGACCTTCTTGTAACTTCGATTCTTGTATGGCAAAGATATCAGCATCTTCTTGTTTAAAATAATCAGTAAAGCCTTTTTTTACACAGGCGCGAATTCCATTCACATTCCATGAAATAAGTTTCATAATCTACTAGTTCCCTTCGTTTCACAAGATGATTTTAAGTATATCGAACATTTTTCATAAATTACAAGAAAACAAACCTAGATAACTGTTTCCAGAATTTACTCCTTTATTCATTATAAAAGTCGAATGTTTTAACGTATTACATTCGGGTACAAGCATTATAAGAGGTGATCTTATGTCTAACGAAAAAAGAGTTAGAAAGAAGTCCAAAACTGACCATCCGGAGCAATTCCCCACAGAAGAGGAGAGTATTTTTGATAAGTTTGATAGTCAAGTTCATGTGGACCCCATTCCATTGGAAGATGTAAGACTAGAAGAACGTGAGGAAAGAGAAAAAACCAAAACCAAAAACAAATCTTCTACTCTTAAAAAATGAAATTAAGACAATATTATTCGACTCCACTTTTCTCTACAAAGAAAGTGGAGTCGGAATTTTTAACATATGTAGTTTACTTTTTTATGTGCTATATTTTATTTGATTTGACTTTGTTCTTTCTAGTATAAAAAAGTACCCTTGATCTGTTTTTCCTTTCAAGTCCATCACTCCTAACACCGTATTTTGATCTACTCTTCTAAAGGTATCATAAACGCTATGCTGATCGTAAATCATCGTTGCACTTACAACTCCTCTATATTCTAGCATTCGAAGTCTTGCTTTTCCTTTATTGGTTCTTATTAACGGGGCAGCAAAAGTAAACAATGACTTTAAAAGCGATTTAGGTATTTTCTCAAAAGGAAAGTGTAATGGTAGTGGACCTGGATTTATTTTATAAAGTTCCCCGTCTTCTTTTTGAAAAACAAGTGGGTGAACGGTCTCAGCATCAATAAATTCCTTTCCATACCAATTAACTGATTCTAATAGTCCATCCATCGGGTGGTTTGATTTAAATTCTCTCCCTCTCCATAAACCTATCATAAAGTCTATATCTACACTATCTAGTTGATCAAAAAAATCAAAAGCTGCTGTTTGTGAAATATTCCCTTTCTTTCTCATCTCATATAATGTATGTCGATGGTCCACTAGTCCTTCTCCCCCAAACAATCAAGTCTTTCACCTCAGAATCATTGACACAATAGTGAATTACTTCATGATTTACGTACTCAACACAGCTACTTTCCTATTTATCAAACTTAGATTCTATTCTTCACATCTTCTCTAATTGATTCAATGATGTCCTCAGATATAGTTGCTGGAAGCGAATGGGTATTATCAAATACCCAGCAATTAATAATTTCAAGATCAGCTTTGTTAAAAGTAATACAATAGTCTTTCTTTTTATGATTAAAATAAGCACTTACTTCTTCTTCAATCCCTTCCACTTCATTATCTATTATCATGTTATATATGTTGTATTGTTTCAAAGTTGAAAACTCCTTTTACCTAATATTATTTACGTATATAGATTTAGCTATCTTCATGTAAATATACCAATAGACTTAAACAATCCACTTATATTTACCCGTTTCAAGCCCCTAATTAGTAATATTTTATGAATTTTTCCGAATACTTTTTTTATTATATGTCTCTTTATTTGTAAATTCTATAAATCTAAATAATTACGTTGTTATTTTTGTGGTATCTTATTAGTAATAGAGATAACGCTTATTTTCGATTTATTATTGAAAAGGAAACACATCAGATAAAAATTATAGATTGTAATGGAGATGGGGAGATAAAATGAAGAAAATTACAGTGGCAGATTTAGCTAAAAGGTTTTCGTTAAAAGTACTGGCGGGAGAAAAACATTTACACAAAAACATTACAAGAACTCGAGTTCATCGACCTGGACTAGAATTTGTTGGTTATTTTGAATTCTTTCCAACACAAAGAATACAAATCTTAGGAAGAAAAGAAGTTACTTATTTACATAAACTGAGTCATGAAGAACGGAAAATGAGAATTGGAAATATTGTACACTATCATCCCCCTTGTTTTATTGTAACGGCAGAAGAAGAAGGACTTACATACTTAAAGCATCATTGCTTAGAAGAAGAAATACCATTATTGATAACGCAAAATCCTGAAAATAGCACTACTGAATATATTGCCAAAATAGAATCCTACTTATCGAATGTATTAGCACCCGAAATTTCTATCCACGGCGTCTGTGTGAATGTTTCTGGGATCGGCATATTACTTCGAGGTAAATCTGGCGTGGGTAAGAGTGAAACTGCTCATACACTAATTGGGCGTGGACATCGACTAGTAGCTGACGATATTGTTGTCTTGAAAAAAATTAGCCCAAACACATTACTAGGAACTCACGATGAAAAAACGAAAGAATTTCTGGCACTGCGTAGTATCGGCTTACTTAATGTGGTTCGATTATATGGGCAAAAAGCATTCCAAGAAGAAACGAGAATCTCCCTTGATATCACTCTAAGCAAGTGGGAAAAAGATGATTTAAATAATGAGTTAGATCATGAACTTCAATTTTCAGAGTACATGGGAGTTAGTATTCCTTCTATTGAAATCCAAGTTCAGCCTGGACGCGACGTAGCAGGACTCATTGAAGCTGCTGTTCATAATTGGATTTTAAAACAGCAAGGTTATAGCGCTGCTGAAGAATTTATGCGGAGAATAGAGCTTGAAATCGAGGCCTCTGACTCTGATAAATGAAAGTGACAGTTGCCTCAATCGGACTAAGAACTGTACACGGCTTGCTTTCAACAATCTAAAAGTGCCAACCCTAAAGGGTTAGGCACTTTTTTCTATTAATATTTTAGTTCCTGCCATCCGTCATGCTCCGGGTATCTTAGTGCTTCAAGAACAATTTGTGCTTCATACCCTACATTAAAACCGTACAATTCTGCATCATACCCTTGAATGGAATTAACAAATTCATCAATAAGTGATTTGGGAACAATATTCAAATCATCCAAACTAGTTAGTGATTTTCCATTTTCCCCACCCACTAGATCTCTCCAGTTGATAAGCTTTAATGTTGAATTTGTGCCGTATGCGGCAAATTCTAAATGTTCCTCACCTGATATATTACTAATCCCATCAACAAGAATTACCGTTCCATCCTCTAGCTTCATCTCAGCAACGATACTTGTTTCACAAGCTTCTGGATCTTCTGGAAATTGTAGTCTTGATCTAACTGCTACAACTTTCCCAAACACACGTTGAATCACTTGTATCCAATGAACTCCAACCTCTAAGATAAATCCCCCTTGTTCCCGGCTAGCAACCCATTCGTTTTGCTGCCACAAACGTGGCCAATGAGGAAAATGAAGCTTTACATTTATTCTTCTTAAATCACCAATAAAACCTTCCTTGATTAATTTCTCAAAGTGTATTAAGCTAGCTTGATAATTTAATGGGAAGTGCATAGCATGAATAAGATTAGACGACTTTCTTACAGCAGCAAGCATATTTCTCGCTTCTTCTACTGAATTTGCAAGTGGTTTCTCACATAGAATATGTTTATTTGCTTTAATGGTATCTAAAACAATTTGTTCATGAAATTTCGGTGGAACAGCTATATAAACAGCATCAATCATATTATTCTTAAGAAGATCTTCATAATTGGTATACATTTGATCTACATCATATATAGAAGCCATTTCCGTCAAGCGCTCTTTTGATGTATCACAAAATGCAGCTAAAACAATGTCATCTCGTTGTTCAAAAGCTTTTATAAGACGCTCACCAACAGCGCCTAAACCAATAATTCCAATATGTAATTTAGACATTAACATTTCTCCTTTTTCTACATAATCGTAATCGATAAAGATTTCCACCCATTCTACAGTAAGGTGACATTGGAAAATAAAACATGTTTATTCCTAGATGTTTGATTCCATATTAATAAATGTTGAATTATTTTCAACAGCGTACTCCACAGTACATGTGATTTTTTTGCTTCGTCCAATAGACAATACAACCTAAGGGGATGTTACAATGTTTAAGTCTGGTCGAAACAACGTAAATGGCGATAGAAATCGTGTCATGATGTCCGTCATAGGGTTTGGCGTAGGAACAACTGCAGCAGCCGCTCTTATGAGAGGCAGAGATAACCGAAATCGTAATCGTCAATATAACTAACATGTTGGAGTATGGAGGCTGGGACATAACGAATTGTAACATTGAAAAAACGAACGATAGGGAACCGTAGCGGAGGAAATATACGAAGACTCCGGCGGGATCAAAAGGCAAGGGTGAGACCCCAAGAGTGCTTAAGCGCTCGGCGGCTCACCAGCCGCCCGCGGAAAGCGAAGTATATTTCTGCAGCGAATAGTATACCAAGAATCATTTCGTTTGGATTTCTCTTTGATGAAAACACTTTTGGCCCAGCCTCTTCTTTATTGTTACATCATTAGGTACTTTAGGGTTACTTTCGACTAGAAGTATATTCTAGCGTTTTTTTAACGTAGTTTCTTATTTTTTTCCATCAAGTAGTATTTGTTTAATTTCTTGAATATCTTTCTTTAAATCTTCATTCTCCTTATATAAACGATCCATCTGCTCTTGACGAATAACTTCATCATCTTGGCCTAAGTAACTTAAAATCACCGCTACTACAAGGTTTAATATAACTAATGCTCCTATAATAATAAAGGATACAAAGTAAGCCCAAGCCCAAGGTATCTCGTGAATAACTGGTCTTGCCACCTGACTTGCCCAAGATTCGAACGTTACTACCTGCATTAATGTGAAGAGCGAAGTGTGAAAACTACCAAAAAACTCATAAGGAAGTACTTCACTAAAAAATGTTGTTCCTATGATGGCATAAATGGAAAATAACAAGATGGACAAACCTAAAATTCCCGTTAAAGCTGGAACAGATTTCATAAGTGAGTCGATTATTTTTCTAAGTGCAGGGATTGCAGGAATCATCCTGATTAAACGTAGCACTCTCACTAATCTTAGGACACTTACAAAAGGTGTGGCATAGAACACAAAACTTGCTAAAACAATACTAAAATCGAATATATTCCATTTGTCCGAAAAATATCCTTTATAACCTAGCCCTATCACTTTGAGAAGTAATTCAATTACAAATATCCAAACTATTATTTTATCTAGGGTTAACAATAAAGAATTACCCGCAAAATAAGTTTCAGCAACAATAATAAGTCCATTCAATAGAATGATGCCTATAATAATGGGTTGGAAATTTGGGTGTTCTACTATTTTTCTAATTCTTTCTTTTAAAGAGCTTTTATTGTTTGAATCGATGCTATTATTATTTTCCATAATTCTAAAGTCACTTTCCTCTTCTATTAATATACTTTTTATATTATTATATCATTTATTTAAATTACTATATTATAGAGAAAACTGCAAAACCTTAATTAAACATAAAATCATTTTTTCTATTACTATGATCGTTATAGTAAAAAAAACGCGGTAGGTTGACCGAAAGTCAACTTTTTTTCCTTGCTATGATATAATAAAGGGTATCTCTTGTTTAAGATGTTGGAGGTGTCACTTAATGGATCCATTGGATATTCTCATAAATAAAGACCAAATTGTACCATATTATCAGCCAATTATTAGTGCAGACAAACAAATTGTTGTTGGATATGAAGTATTCGCTAGAATGAATACGAAAAACGGTCCACAAAGTCTTGGATCTTTTTTTAATGATGATTCGATCCCTGAAGAATATCGTGATGAAATAGACACTCATGTTCATACGATTGCTCTAGATACATTTTTAGAACACCCAGATTTATACCTGGTTCTAAATATAAATATCCACTCGCTATTAAGGGATGAAGGTGACAGTTTTATGGAAAAACTCATTTCCTACGAGAACAAAGGTCTTTCCTTAAACAAAGTCATATTAGAGGTGAAAGAAAAAGATTATGCTACAAACTTTACAGATATAAAACACTTTATTACATATGTACAAAGCACTGGTGTCAATGTTGCTATTGGTGATGTAGGGATTAGTTCAACCAATTTAGAGAGATTAGCTAACCTAAACCCTAATATTGTTAAAGTTAATGTTGGTTTTTTAGAAGGAGATACTTTGCCTGAACTATACCGTGATGTTCTTTATTCGTTATCACTGTTAACTAGAAAACTTGGTTCCACCCTATTATTTGAAGGTATTGACAACTATTCTAAACTAAACTTCGCATGGAGAAACGGAGCTCGATATTATCAAGGATTCTATCTTGGGAGACCAAACGCATCGTTTGTACAGCCTGATTTTTCTAAACATATGATAAAAAAAGAATTTCACCGATTTATCGAACATGAACGAAAAAAAATTGAAGCGCAGATATCATTGACGGAAAAGCTCAGTACCGTATTAAAAAGTACAGTTAAAACAATGAATCTAGCAAAAGATTATGATGAAATTGTACTACAAATAGCCAAATCGTTATCTCCATTTACTTTTAGGGTATATATTTGCGACCATGATGGATTTCAACAATCATCAAATGCAATTAAAACTCCGGAAGGAAATTGGAAGTTGGAAAAAGAAAGTCGTCAAAAAAATTGGAGTTGGCGTCCATACTTCATTGAGAATATAGTGAGGATGAATTTTGACAAACGCGGAATTTTGTCTGACTTATACACAGATATCGAAAAGGATGAAATGATTCGCACATACTCTTATCCACTAGAGAGCGGTTTGTTTCTATTTATCGATGTTCCATATTCTTTTTTATATGAACAAGATGGTTTGCTATAAAGGCTATGCTAAAGAACAATGTTGATATTTGTCATTGTTGATTTTTACATAAGGTGCGAGACTCCTTGAAAAATTCGATTGAATTTAACTGCGTGCGGTGCCTTTTAGGGAAGCTTATTCAAAGTCTTGTGGGAAAAGCGTTCCAGACAAGCTACCCTAGGAAAGCGAATGGAATACTATCCTACAAAGTTGTTGTTAAAACTTGATAGTTTGAGTCCGCTAATAACGTGTTTTTTCTGGGTAGACACCGATGCCAATAAAAAAAATCGCACCATGGGCATGAAAATACGCTTGTTTAATGTTATTAGTACATTGAACTATATATGCAATGAGCGGAAGTCTGCGAACTCCAGTGGGAAGCAGAGTAGGGGCGAGACACCGTAGCGACGAAGTCGAGGAGGTGGCTCGGCAACTCCCCACAGGAAAGGAGCAGACTGTAGCGAATGGAATACAATCCAACAAAGTTAGTATCACTTGATATTCTGATACACGTATTTTCAGACTTCCATGCAAGTGAGAAATTTGCACCATGACGAATGAAAATACATTATTAGAAGTTTTAGTAACATTAACTTCCGATGGAATGAGCGAATGCCCACGGAACTCCAGTGGGAGGCAGAGCAGGGGCGAGACCCCGCAGAGCTTTAGCTCGAGGACGGCTAGCCAGCTCCCCACAGGAAAGGGAGTGGGCAGCAGCGAATGGAATACATTCCAACAAAGTTGTTAAAACTAGTTAGTTTTTGCACTCTTAATAACACGTATTTTCAGGGTAGACTTCCATGCAAGTGAAAATTTGCACCATGGTGAACGAAAATGCGTTATTAGAAGTTTTAGTAACATCAACTATATATGGAATGAGCGTAAGTCTACGGATTCCAGTGGGAAAGTAGAGCAGAGGCGAGACCCCGCAGATCGCTTGCGATCGAGGAGGCTTGCCAGCTCCCCACAGGAAAGGAGTAGACTGTAGCGAATGGAATATAAAACAACAAAGTTAGCAATACTAGATAAGTTAACCACTAATTGATAACACGTATTTTCAGGGTAGCCCCTATAAAAAGAAATGGCTCAACCTAGTAAGCTAAATTATTTTTTGTTCTACTATAGTTTTGTTGTTTAAATTCTTCCATAAAGGAAAACATTAGAATGATAACCATTTTTCTATAGGAGCTGGTATGATGGACAAGTTAGAAATTGGAGAAGTTTTTACGATAAGCGATGATGATAACGAAGATCATGAAGTGGAAGTGTTAGCCACTATCTCACTAGAAAACAAAGAATATGTTGCTGTTGGTTTCGTAGAAGACATACAAGAAGAAAGTGACGAAGATATTGATGTATTCTTTATGAAAGTAGAAGATGATGGAACCTTTTCCCCTATTGAAGATGATGATGAATTTAATACAGTAACATCTGCTTTTGATACTATGATGGATGAAGAAAGCGAATAACGCATGAAAAGAGAGTGGAAAATCTACTCTCTTTTTTCTATTGATTGTCCAACTTTTGTCATATAATAGAGAAAAGGAGGTGAAAGAAATGGAAGAAATACTTTCACAAATTCTACAGAAATTAGATTCTCTTTCCGAAGAGCAAAAATCGCTTTCTGTGGAGGTGAAATCTGTTTCTGAAAACAGAATTCTCTTTCTGAGAAGGTAAAATCTGTTTCTGAAGGACAGAAATCTCTTTCTGAAGAGGTAAAATCTCTTTCTGAAGGACAAGAGAAGATTTTCGCGGAACAAGCAGAACTTAGAAAAGAAGTAGCATTTTACTACGGTAGCATGATGAAAAAACTTGATGAAACAAAAAAATAATTATCTTCCCACTATTGAATCCCCTCAAAACTTACTTTCCTTAAATATTATTCGATTACCCATATAGCAGAGTGAACCCCTTAACGTATGTGTTAAGGGGTTCACGTTACCTTTAACGTTTAGAATGTGTGAGCAAAGTCCTTTGCTCGTGCAATGGCATCTTCTTTTATTTGCTCTGCCTTATCTGGCATAGCATTGTGTCCTTCTACAAATAAGCCTTCAAAGGAAGGAACCCCGTAAAATTGCATGATAATATCAAGGTATCTGTGCCCCATTTCCATAGCCGCTGCTGGCCCCTCCGAATAAATCCCACCTCTCGCCTGAATATGTAACGCTTTTTTATCTGTTAATAGCCCCACTGGTCCTTGCTCGGTATATTGAAAGGTCTTTCCTGCAACAGATACAGCATCAATATACGCTTTTAAAACAGGTGGAAAGGAGAAATTCCATAAAGGAGATACAAAAACATATTTATCTGCCGATACAAATTGATCACTTATTTCGGAGAGTCTTCCCACTTTCTTTTTCTCATCAAAAGACAACTCTTCAAAATCTGTTCCAGATCTTAGTTTTCCCCAGCCACTAAACACATCAACATCAATTTCTGGTATATGTTCTTTGTATAAATCAAGTATTTCAATTTCATGTTCATGATTTACTTCCTTATATGTATCAAGGAATGCCTTCCCTACTGCCATACTATAGGATTGAGTATCATCATGGGGATGTGCTGTGATATATAAAACCTTCGTCATGTAAAAAACCTTCCTTTCGTAATGAAACTACACTTATTTTGTGTTAATACCCTGATATAATGTGTTCAAAAATAAAAAAGATGTTTCAAAAGATCGTTACCTTCGAAACATCCACGTTCATACCACAGCCTACGAGGTTATTACTTAGTACTTAATAGAATTACATTTTCATTCGGTTATTTCTTCTACAAAAGGATTTCCACTTATGTTTGCTCTCATTTCATCCTTAATTTGAAACGTATCACTTCCAGCTGAGTTATCACTTGTAGCTTCATTATGATGAAAACTGCCGTCATAATGAGTTGGTTTATCATTCATATGTATCACCTCCACTTCTGTAGTGTATACATTATCTATATATTTTCATTCCTTTTTAGTAGTTTGTATTTTTTATTTTTTGCGTCGCAATAGATTGATTTTCAGTGTATTTATGATTACAACCTGTTAAGATTATTAATAGGACAGAGAAAAGCGAGGAATGTACCCATGCAAATTAGAAAAGCTACTATTCATGATTGGAAGGAAATTGCTCATGTACATGTGGATTGTATGCGTTCAGCGTATCGCAACGTATTTCCTTCAGAAACCATTGAAAAAATTACATATAGTGATAGAGAAAGAAGATGGCAAAATGACCTCCCGAAAACCATCCAAGGAGGAACGATGAATTTTGTTGCCGTAAACAAACAAGAAAAGATTGTTGGTTTTTCCTTAGGAGGAACAATGAGAGATGCTCGACTACGTATTGGTTATACCGGGGAGCTTTATGGATTGTATGTGCACCCACACGCACAAGGGCAAAGTTTAGGACTAAAGCTATTTGAAAGTGTTGCACATCATTTAGTTTCTCTCCACCACTCATCCATGGCCTTATGGACATTTCAACACCATGATTCTTGCTCCTTTTTTCATCATTTGAATGGAAAGGAAGTATACAAGAAAAATACAACCATTGGTGGGAAAGATCTAGAAGAAATTGCATTTGGTTGGGACAATATTGCGACTTTATCTCAACATAGAGATAACCTAAACTAAACACATACCTTCCACAACTGAAAATAATTAGATTACTTCAAAGAAAAAAAACACATGTAGTTCTCATAAAGAGTAGCTACATGTGTTTATTAATTTTCCTATTTAGTGCAACACTCGAATTTGCACAGTTCTCCGTCCGAATGCTAATGCATCATTTCTATTCGGCATAAAGATGTCAATAATGTTACCATTGATTGCTCCGCCAGTGTCTGCTGCCAAGAATGTTCCATATCCTTGCACTTCCACCCTTGAGCCTAGTGGGATTACATTAGGATCCACAGCAATGACCTTGGCATTAGGATTTGATCGTAAATTAATTCCTGTACTCGTAACTCCTGAACAGCCAGTACAATACGCTGTATAAGCCGTTGCGGTAAAAGTCCTCCAGCTACCAGCTTGTTGCGAGCTGGTTGTAGAATTACTCTGTCCACCAGATGAGCTTGATCTACTAACTGATTGTTTCGCAGCTTCTTGTTGTGCTCTAGCTCTTGCTTCTCTTTCAGCTTTCGCACGAGCTTCCTCTTGTAGGCGAACTTGTTCAGCAATCTCCTTACGAATTTCTTCCTGTTGAGAAGCGATATCTTTTTCTTTGTCAGTTAGTTGAGAAATAAGTACTTCTTGCTTTTTTTCATTTTCCTTCATTTCATCTCTTAACATCTTTGTCTTTGCTTGTTTCTCTCCTATATTTGCACGAACATTTTCAAGTTCAACAACTTGATTTACTAATTCGTACATAATTTCTTCGTATTTTCCTTGTGCTTCTGCCAGTTCTTGTTGACTGTTTTCTAGTTGAGTAATAAAGTAATTATCAGCTTGTGCTATTTTTGAAATTGTGAATACACGACTTACAAAATCACTAAAACTATCTGCTCCTAATATTACTCGTATATAGGAAGCACTATCAATCCCATTTTTTTGATAAGAGCTTGCTCGTCCTTTCAATAATTCCACACGTTTATCCAAATCACTTTGTAACAGCTCGATATCTGCTTGTAGCTTTTCTATCGCTAATCCGTTTACTGCAATATTCTCTTCTGTTTCCATTATGTGATTTTCATTTAACTCAATCTCATTCTGGAGATCAGAGAGCTGACTATTTAATTGTTCAAGCTTTTGGGCCAATTCAACAAGTGAATCCTTTGCATCAGATAGCTCAGACTGAACAGCCTCACGCTCCTGTTGAAGCCTTTCCTGGTCTTCCTCAAGTGCTTCTGTGGCTAATACTTCACCGGCAACAAATAATGAAGTAAGACCGATGAGTATGATAAATATCATGAACTTCTTAAGCACACCGTCTTCCTCCTAAGAGTTATTTAGTGTCCACCTTTGTAGACTTCCATTCTATTGCTTGTCCTAACTAACAATACCAGACAAACGTAACAATTTGGTAATAAGAATATTGCAGTAGTGTGACAAAACATCAGCTATAAAGAATAGTTTTGTTTTTATTTGTATAAAAAAAGGCTGGATCTAGACTACTTAATTAGTCAAATGACTTTCTAACCATAACAACAATTTAGTTCTAGAGAATAAAACAAGCCACTTATCAAAGACTACAAAAAAAGGAGGCATCAGCGATGAATAAAGTCGGTTCCGTTTTTTGGATCTCTATCGCAATGTCAGTTACTTTCGTTCTCTGGGGAGTTATTTCACCAGAACATTTAGGAAGTGTTATGAACGTTGCTCTTGGTTTTTTCCTTCGAAATTTTGGATGGTTCTATCAGATTGCAGCTACTTTTTTTCTCGTCTTTGCAATTTTTCTGATTTTCAGTAAATATGGAAGAATTAAGCTTGGGAAAGATGATGACAAACCTGAGTTTAGTCGTCCAACATGGTTTGCTATGCTTTTTAGTGCTGGAATGGGAATAGGATTATTATTTTTTGGAGTATCAGAACCTATATCTCATTATGCAAATCCTCCGTTTATAGAAGGGAATACAGGAGAAGCAGCTATTCTGAGCTTAAGATATACCTACCTTCATTGGGGCTTCCACGCATGGGCTATTTATGCAACCATTGCACTTGCCATTGCTTATTTTAAATTTAGAAAAGGGTATCCTGGACTAATGAGCGCAACATTGACTCCATTACTAGGTGAAAAAGCAAAAGGAAAAACTGGAAATATCATTGATATAGTAGCAGTCTTTGCTACCATTTTTGGGGTATGTGCATCCCTAGGCTTAGGTGCGGCTCAAATAAATGGTGGACTAAGCTACTTAACAGGAATTCCTAATAACTTTACCATCCAGTTACTCATTATTTCTATTGTAACTATCCTATTTTTGATAAGTGCAGGAACAGGGATTAAAAAAGGAATTAAATATTTAAGTAATACTAATATGGCTTTAGCTGTGATCCTATTCGTTGCAATGCTTGTATTAGGCCCAACTATTTTTTTATTAGATCTTTTTACAACCACTTTAGGGAGTTATATTCAAAACTTACCTGCAATGGGGCTACGATTATCTCCTTTTGATTCTGGGAATGCAGCTTGGTTACAAGGATGGACTATTTTTTATTGGGCTTGGTGGATTGCTTGGGCTCCATTCGTTGGCACCTTTATTGCTCGCGTTTCCAAAGGAAGGACAGTAAGAGAATTTGTGCTTGCAGTGTTAGTTGCTCCAACCTTTGTATGTACATTATGGTTCTGTGTATTTGGTGGTACTGGGATCTTTTATCAGCACACAATGGGCCTAGATATAGCAGGACAAACGCTTGAAACTGCTTTATTCTTTGTTTATGAGCAGTTACCATTTAGTGGAGTTCTTGCAGCAATTACTATATTTCTAATTAGTACCTTTTTTATCACTTCTGCCGATTCCGCAACCTTTGTTCTAGGTATGCAGACAACAAATGGTAGCACGGAACCTCCTAATATTATAAAGTACGCATGGGGTCTTATTTTAGCAGCATCTGCTGTTGTATTAATGGCTTCAGGTGGATTAGAGGCCCTGCAAACAGCAATAATCGTAAGTGCTTTCCCATTAACAATTGTTCTTTTTATGACAACCTTTTCCATGCTAAAGGCGTTTAAGAGCGAAATAAAATCAAAAGGAGTAGCTGTAGAAGAAAAAGTCATTTTAAGAAGAAGAAGAGAAAATCCAGAAGATCAGATGAATCCATTGTAAAACATCAAAGGAGGTTGTCTCAATCGCTTGCATGAGACAACCTCCTTCTATTTTAACCGAATTTCAAACGATTACTGCTAGAGAATTCCTATAGTTGTTAAGACCGAATCTATTTATAGGTAATTTGTATCTAATGGACTATTTTTGTGTCAAACCACTTATATTCTTTACAGAATTAATGTATTATGATTCTAAGGATCTAAGTATTAATACCTATTTTGATATCGTTATTATTTAAACAACTAGGAAAAAGAGACTACTTATTTTTGAAGGAGGGAAGACTTACATGCCATCATCTGGTATCATCAACACGGCACTAACAATTTCAATGGTTATTCTCATTACTATAATCGGTTCTTTGTACTTAAAAGGCATTTTATCCTCAGAACTATTTACCCCATTAACCGATATGGAACAGATAATTGAAGCATTTGGAAAATAAATATCAAAGTAACTTCTTTTTATAAATAGTTAACTAACATTATATATCTTCACAAATAGGATTCTATCCATGAAATCTATAAGTTTTAATCCCTTTTTTTACAGTTTTCACTTTAAATACTCCTCCTGCATGTGGAAAATCCTCTAGTGTCTTTTCATCCGTTCCTGTTCTAGCCGTCGTTACGTATAATTCGTCCAAGTCCTTTCCTCCAAATGTACAGGATGTTACGTTCAATGCAGGTATTGAAATTGTTTCTAAAAGCTCACCAGTTACAGGATTCCAGTTCGTTATTTTCGCTCCCCCCCAATGTGCTACCCAAAGATTCCCCTCTGAATCAATTGTAAGTCCATCAGGTAGACCATCTCCATCTGGTATACGAATTACTTCCTTTTGGTTACCTATCTCTCCTGTTTTCCAATCATAATCAAAACGAACAACACTCTTTGTTAATGTGTCTATGTAATACATAAAACTATGATCTGGTGACCACGCTAACCCATTTGAAATACCCACATTGTCTAATTTTTGACTTACAATCAAATTATTATCTATACAATATAAGGCACCTTTTCCTTTCGTAGCATACCTGTCCATTGTTCCTGCCCAAAATCGTCCATAGGGATCACATTTACCATCATTAAATCGATTATTTGGTAAGTGATTTTCGGGATCGTGGATTTCTTCCGTCTCCCCTGTTTTGAGATTTAAAAAATGAAATCCATTTTCTGTAGCAACAATAGCTCCTCCTTGCTTCCGTAAGACAATCGCGCCCACCATTTTTTCAACTATTATTGATCTATTTTCATTTGTTGTGGGATTATATTCATGGATATTTTTCCCTTCAATATCTACCCAATACAGTAGTTGATTCTCCTCATCCCAACAAGGTCCTTCTCCTAACGTAGCTTTTGCATCTACGACTAATTCTACTTCGTATTGCATACAATCCCCTCCATTTATTGTTTTTCCTCATGCCACCTAGTAGTGAAATACAGGCCAACTTATCTCCAAAAATAGTCTGTTTTTATAATAACATGAAAAGAATGCACACCATCATTTCAATTAGCTAAATGACACTGATCGAATATTTTGCTGTTTTTCACCAAAAAAGTGGTCTGTACTCAAACGTTATGAAGTATATTTACATTTAACTGTATATGAAATGAGCGTCGTTCCGCGAACTCCAGTGGGTAGTAGAAATGATAATGATCCAAACCACCAGTGTGAACTGGTGGTTTTCTCTGCGGCTGAAAGCCTCTCTTATCGGCCTCGCCCTAAAAGGCCCACTGAGGGGGTTTCAAACCATTAAAAAGTAGAACAATTGATCTATATAAAGATATACCTTGTTCAATTCTGACTAATCATTTTTACACTTTCCCACATCTTATTAATCAAATAATTTTTTGTTTAATACGGGAAGATAGTACCATAACACTAGTGTTCTCATTAGGGTAAACATACTGAACGCAAGCCAGAGTCCGTGGTTTTGAAAACTTGGAACGAAAAAATAAATTATTAATAGAAATACAATCATCGCCACTATTAATGAGTTTCTAACCTGTTTTACTTCTGTAGCCCCAGAAAATATACCGTTTAACTGCAAACCCCAAACTCCAAGCACTGGATAAACAAGTACCCAAACCATATACATAAAAACCGTTGTCTGGACTTCTTCAATAGAAGTAAACATTGCTAAGATAACTGGGAAAGCTAACTCCTTGTACACCCATAGAAAAAGAATGAACAAAGAGTACATTAAGAACAATGTTTGTAACGTTCATGCCTGCTTGTAGTATTAATGATACTTTTATTTTTGAAGAGCCAATAGGCCAGCCAAGAATAACATAGTTTATTAATGTAAATGGTGCGCCCCAAATACGTATGTCAAAATAATAGATAACTTGTTCCGCAACACCAGCAGTTGGTTGCATGACAGCTAAAGCAATCATTGCTAAAAATACGGTAAGAATTAAAATAAATATTCTTTTGTTACACATTTCTGTTCACTCCTTATGTAAATAACTAAGAAAATACATTTTGTTGTTGTATAATGCATATAAAGTAAAACGGAATGATTACGATCGTAATCATTCCGTTTTGTATCTTGCCTCATTTATATAAAGATGAAAACAACTATTTTAATTTGAGTTTTTGTTTAACGTATTCTTAGAATTATATCTCACAACATTGCCGCTCCAACCTCTAGTTTCATTAAAATAGAATATATATATGTACCAAAACCTCTTCCATTGTATATAATACATTAACAAAAGTTTCCCTTGTGCAAATTTATTCGATTAACGAAAACCTTTTGGGGAGGGGCGATAATGAGCCAAACATTAGCAGTAATTATTATCATTATTGTGACTATTTCTACAGTAAAAGTGAAAAGTTTTATCAATGAAAAATTTGTGAAGTAAATATATCTCCATAAGAAACTCACAAGGGGCCCTTTCATGACCGAAATGCAAATGTTCTGGACGAACGAAAAGCTTAATCCGCTTGCATATCTGCGAAGAAAAATGTTCTTTCAGTTGAAAAGTGCTTTCTACTTTTCTAACTGGAAGGTTATTTTTCACAGCAGATAGCGGATGTAGCTAGACATAAAAGTGCTTTTTACTTTTTAATCGGCCAGGTTATTTGACACGAGGTCATGGCGCCTGGAGCTAGACAACTTTCTAAGTCCAAAAATGTTATACTTTCTGCTTATCTTTTAAAAAAGCACGAATGCTAACGATAATGGTTAGTCATTCGTGCCTTTTTTCTTTATTGTGTTAACCCATTTACAAAAACTTCTACATTAGACCTCATCATTTCAATATAAGATGCTGCTCCGCTTCCTTCTTCACCAACGGCATCGGTGAATACCTCTCCACCAATTGGTACTCCTGAATTTACAGATACTGTCTCCATATAACGCTTATCAACAGTACTTTCAACAAACACTGCAGGTAAATCACGGTCTCTAACAATATCAATGATGCGGTTAATTTGTTGTGGTGTACCTTCTTCATGAGAGTTAATGTCCCAAACACCTTCTGTCTCAAACCCATAATCAGCACCGAAGTATTTAAATGCATTCTCACTTACTATAATTACTCGATATTCTTTTGGAATTAACTGGACTTGTTCTTCAATCCAAGTATCAAGTTCCTGTAACTTCGCAATATATGCATCTGCATTTTCACGGTAGATCGGCTCTCCCTCTGGGTCTCTCTCAATTAAATCCTCTACAATATTATTTACATACTTAATTACATTTTTAGCACTTAACCATGCATGAGGATCATCTTCTTGATCATTACCAATTAATGAAATTGGTGTTACCCCTTCAGATACCTCTACAATGTCAGTTGCTGTTACATTCGATACAATTCTTTCTAACCACTCTTCTAAATCAAGACCGTTGATGTAAAATACATCAGCATCACTAACTTTTTGGAAGTCACTAGGAACTGGCTCATATTCATGAGGTTCTTCCCCTATAGGAACGATATATTCTACAGTACCATGATCTCCAATAATTTGTGAGATAACATCCCCTAAAACAGAGAAACTCGTTGTAATTGTCAATCCATCAGCAGCCTCTTTATCATTTTCATTATTCTCTGTATTACAAGCAGCTAAAAGGAAACCTAGCATAAGAAAAACACTTAAAAATAACTTACTTTTGACCATTCTCTTCCATCCTCCTAAGTATCTTTTTTATTTATATTTAGTTTGTTTTAGTTTGATTAAGGATAGTAACTTTGAATAAGTTATATTTATTACAGTAAGTAGTCCTTTTGTCCACCCCTAAACTTTTTGCCTTGAGGAAACTTTCCACCTAAAAAAAACCAACTTTTTTTGTATAAGGTGTATTTTTTTGTCCGAAGGTATATTTGTTTACTTAGGGCAACTTTATTATACATTATAAATAATATATTTAAAACGTGTCAATACCTTTTTTCATTTTGAAATTAGATCTTCAAGATAATTTCTTACTATTCATACGAAGAATCCTTGTCTTATGTTCCAGATAGGTTGGAATTTGATACAGAAATAATAAGGGTGGTAACGAAGCCGTTCGTCGTAATGATACAACACCAATGAGCTTATCTTCATCATTAATTACGTATAGATAATAAATTGTTTCCGCATCCGTTCCCGCTATTCGCAAACGTTCCATTACATCAGATACAGTTTCATTCGATTTAAGTGTTATAAATTCAGTAGTCATTAGTGAACCAGCTGTGTTTTCCTTGTAAGATAATAATAGCTTTATATTATCAGCTTCTGTTTTGTCCATTTTATTTAATAAATACGCTGCGATGTGGTCTGGAATTTGTCCGAAAAAATCAGTTGCTTCATCTGCTGGAAGATCATTTAATATCCCTATGGCAAAGTCGTCTAACTCAGCGAACACCGTTTTTTGCTCTTTCAGTTCAAGACCTTGGAAAATCTCTGCAAACTCTGTTGGAGCTAAATAAGTATATACTTGCTTTCTTTTTTCTTCACTAAATTGATTATAAATTTCAGCCTGATCTGTTGGGTGTAATTCCAAAAAATCTTTCCGGAAATTATCTTTATCTTTGTTTTTCAAATATAAAAAGAGGTAGTATGTGAGTTCCTCCCGGTTTACAAAACCTTTTTTCTTCCTCATACTAACGCCTTCTCGTATAAGTAATTACAAGTGCTCTACATCAACAGTCAAAACATAAACGACAAACATTTGTAGTCAAAATCCAAGGAAAATGAGTCCTGAATTACACATGAATTATAAGAAGCTGTAGTTAACTTAGTAACAAAGGCACCCTCTATGTAGATGGTGCCTTAACGTATTTATCACATCTTCTAACTTATTTTGGCAAGTAATCTATTAATGCCGTAGCAATGGAAAAATAAATTAATAAACCTAAGATGTCATTCACTGTCGTGATAAATGGACCTGACGCAATGGCTGGGTCTAGTTTTAGTTTATTGATGGCTACTGGTACTACAGCACCGATAATTGTAGCAACACTAAGGGTTAAGAACAAAGATACTCCGACAATAGCTGCTAATACAATACCACCTTCATATAAGAAAGGGATAACGATCATTAATACCACAGCACATATTAATCCAAGCATAAGACCAGTTCCAAACTCCCTTTTGACCGTATGGAGTAATCCTTTTCTCTCAAATGAACCAGTTGCTAAAGAACGTACCATTACAGCAAGAGACTGTGTACCAGTATTACCAGCTGAATCCATAATAAGTGGTATAAATACTGCTAATATCACTATTTCTTCCAATGTTTCTTCAAATTGACCAATAACACCTGCTGTAATTAACCCGAAGAACATTAGCGTAATAATCCAAGGAGAACGTTTCTTCGCTGCGGAAAAAGATGTAATATTAACATCAGTCGCCCCTTTGGAAGCTGTGAAATCATCAAAATCTTCTGTTGCCTCTTCTTCTAATACATCCATAACGTCATCAACCGTGACGATTCCAATAAGCTCATTTGTACTAGTGGTTACTGGTGCTGCTAACAAATCATAGTCCTTAATTAATTTAGCAACCTCTTCTTGATCTTGGTTTGCCTCCACTGAAACCACCTGTGTGCTCATGAGATTCTCGATGATCTCTGTTAGTGGCGCAACAATTAGGTCGCGTAAAGAAACTACTCCAACAAGTTTGTCTTTGCTGTCGGCTACATAAAGGTAATAAATAGTTTCTGCATCAGGTCCTTTCTTACGTAGAAGGTCCATTACATCTGAAACTGTCTCAGACGCATTTATTGCAATAAATTCTTTCGTCATTAATGAACCAGCTGATTCAGGAGGATAGGACATTAATTCAATGACTTCATCGGCCTCTTCTTTGTCCATAGCATTTAGTATTGTTTTTGCATGTGGTTCATTTATTTCTCCTAAGAAGTCTGCAATGTCATCAGACTGCATATAATTAAACATTTCTGCAACATAATTTTTGTCTAATTCAAAAATGACTTCCTTCTGAGATTCAATATCTAATCCCTGGAAAATATCCGCAAATTCTGTTGCAGAAAGATATTCATAAAACATAGGTCGTTTGTCTTTATATAAAGCTTCAAACAACTCTACCTGATCTGTAGGATGCAATTCTAAAAAATACTCAAGGAAAGTCTTTTTATCTCTATTTTTTAAAGCCTTAAAAATTGTATTAAAATATTCCACTCGAGCTTCTTCATTTAATCTGTTCATTTCCGTTTACCTCCTCGGACTTTATTACATGGAGGATTAATCATAAATACTCTCGTAATATAAAGTCGTCTTCTTCTGTTTTTGGTTTGAGTTAGTCCTAATTCTCAAAACCAAGTGGTATGGTCAAGGAATCATAACTAACATTTTTTGTTGACGCTACTACTACAAACATATACATATAGGGGTCACTATCCATTATTCATACCACCTCCAAAACAAAATAAAAAACCACCTTCTACGAACGAAGGTGGTTGTATACACAGTAAATTTCCGTACCTAAATAAACCTAAACTAGGCATAGAGATACACAAACGTTTCCCTCCATTCGTAGAGCTTTAGCACTGTGCGGCATAGGATTAAAATCCAGCTACGTTAAAAACCACCTTATGTCGATGGTTTCTGTTGACCCATTGGCGTCTTTGGACATTTTTGGGCAGCAGCATATCTCCAGCACAGGAGCCTCACCTAACGAGGAATTATTAAATTATTATCACAATGAACACCTTACAGTAGGGATAAAAAACTGTCAATAACTTTTTAGAATTCAAAAATGATATTGAGGATTTAAGTGCTTACTATCTCTAATTTTCCATTATTCAACTAAAGATAACGAACCTGACCAGCAATATTATTTTTCTATACATTCTTCACTTCATTTCTAATGCAATAGCTGTAAGTTTATCTGCAGAATGCGCTACTTCATCAAAAGCGCTTCCTAGTTCGTTTACTACTAATACAAAGGAAGATATTTCCTCATCGATTTTACTATTTTGATTCTTTGTATCCTCCATGGTTGATAATATTTGTGTAAAATGACTTTCTGTTTGGTCCATATACATATTTCCTGTTTTCACCACTTCTCTAATATTATCTAGAGACTTTGTTACTTCTTCCACCTGTGAATTTGTATTCAATATTAAACTTGATACATTCGTTACAGAATTCTTCGTTTGTTCAGATAATATGCGGATCTCTCCTGCTACAACAGCAAATCCTCTTCCTACTTCTCCTGCTCTAGCGGCTTCAATCGATGCATTTAATGACAATAAATTCGTTTGCTCCGCTATTCCTGTTACGATATCAACAATATCTTGCATTTGCTTAGAAATAGCCAACAACTCATTAACATCCTTCGATATGGTATCTAAAGAGTGATAAATATTCATCATATTTTTAGTTTGGGAATTTATTTGATCTTTCCCCTCTTCTGTTCTACTTGTTGCTAATGTTGATAGTTCTGCACCATGGTTAGCCAAAGTGACGATTTCATTTGATTGTAGAACAAGTTGTTGGAAACTAGCATTTGTTTGTTCCGAAATAGCTGCTAAATTCTCCGCAGCACTCGCAACGTTATTTCGTAATAATTTCTTTTGTTCTTCTATTTTCCCTTTTACTCTTTCAGACTCACAATCATAAGCTTCTAGAACAAGTTGTTGCTCCAAACTTAGAATCTTTGTTAATGCTCTAACCGCCATAAGACAATCTTTTTTCGTTGATACCTTTTCTTCAACAATATTAATAAGAGATACAAGTAGATCTTGAAATGCACTAATATACCATTTTGTCTGCAGTCCTATCTTTACATGGATCTGTGCGATTTTCACTCGTTTCGAAAAATATGTATCATCTATAACTCCATTAAACATTTCAATAATATGGTTCTTGAGAGTCTTCTTTAATCTTTCAATCGAACTGTTGTCGTTAATCGTTTGGATAAGAGTAGGTTCATTTTCTAGATTTATATAAAACCTATCAACAATCGTTTCAATATTTTCTTCAACAAAAGGTTGCAATGTATGGATAATCATTAAGTCTTGTTCTGTAAATTCAATCATTTTAAGCTGTCTTTCAATAACGCTTCCCTTTGAAATATGCAAGGTACCAGATCCAAGTTTTTCAAAATTTAGCTGTTGTGCATTTTCTTTTTTTCGTTTCAAAAATAGTGACATGATAACTTCCCCCTAAAAGTTTCATTCCTTATAACTATCCGTTGTATTGTTAAATTACTTTCAACAATTAATTTACTTCGTTTCCAATATATAACATGTTTTTCTACTAAGTAAACCATTAAATCACTTAAACATTGTTTATATAGTAATATAATAAAAACTAAATCAAAACAGACTAGAAAAATGACAAAAAACGGTTTTTTTCCACTAAGTAGAATGAATAATTACTTTAATTTAATAAATCCACTTATATGAATAGGTCCGATCAATAGGGAGAACTATAAAGGTACCTATCCTAGTTTCTTTGGAGGTTAACACATGGATTTCGTAGGCGTGGAATGGATTTGGAAATCAGCACTTATTGTTATTGGGGGAATCATTTTATTAAGAGTTGCAGGGAGAAAATCCATATCCCAAATGACCCTTGCACAAACTGTTATAATGATTGGAATTGGCTCTTTACTTATCCAACCTTTGGCGGGAGAAAATATATGGTCCACATTATTCGTTGGTGCTTTGTTAGTTATAACATTACTCATAGTAGAATACGGACAACTGAAGTTTGATTTCATTGAACAGCTCGTCACAGGTAATTCAAAAGTTTTAATTGAAAATGGGAATATAAATGTTCAAAATTTAAGAAGCACAAGACTGACAGTTGACCAGTTAGAAACGCAATTAAGGTTAAATAGCATTTCAAAGATGAGTGATGTAAAATGGGCTACTATAGAACCAAATGGACAAGTAGCTTTTGTATTAAAGGATGAAAAAAAGACTGCCACTAAGAAGGACATAGACGAAGTAAAAAAAGAGATAAGACAAATAAGAGATTACATTAATAACCTAACTCACAACCAACAACAACAAACCGACCTTCCAATTCAACAAACTCAAATGATGGACAATAGACAATTATTAACTTTAATTCATACATTATCGAATCAAATAAATGAATTGAAAGTAAATGTGGATTCCAGATCTAGCTCTAAAAAAGGGGATCAAGATTTATTCAGGGAAATAAAAGATGAAAGCCACAATATCTCAACACCAGAGCATTTACAATAAAAGTTATAAACAAAAAAACCAGCAGAGTTCTGCTGGTTTTTTTACACCGTACACCTAGAATTGATATGATTATATATATGTTACTTACGGAGCAAGCTATATCAGGAAACCCTACGGCACATAAAATGATCTACTTATGGCTGCTTCCTTCCGGATCTGACCAGATTCATAGGTTTTCATTGCGTAGGCCCTGATGGTCAACACCCGCTAACCGTAAGGCAATCCATACATAACCACACCGCTACTAGGAATTCAACCCCACTAAGGCGGATTGTGGGTTACAGGGCACCGCCAACTCCCCATCTAGTACGGTATGTATAAAATGACTCCCACAAATGCCGTCTCCCTAGTAGTTTTATAACCCGCTCTCGCAGGTGGGTTTCCGCATGATAACCTCTGCAGTCCTTATAAAAGGCATGGCATCAGTTAACAAATATAAGAATCCCAATAAAACAATACGGTTTAAAACAAAAAAGGGATTACGCACACCGTAGGATATGTTGTGTTTGTTTGTGATTACATATATTACTATAACACACAATTGTATTCTGCGCAACTTTTTCTCGTTCAAAAGTTATTTAATTTCGTTTGAATAGATATCTTATCACACTAAGGCCTTATTTTTAATATTAACACTATCATAAAGAAATCCCCCCTATTTCTCAATAGGGGGTTTCTTCCTACATTGACTAATGTCTACCAATAGCACACCTTTAACATAGATTTAGAGCTTTAATTTCCGTTTTCTAACTGTAGGATACTGGATATTTCAATCTCTTTTAATGCTTGCGAAGCAAGTTGGTCTGCTTCTTGGTTCTGTTTTCTTGAAACTAGAGAATACTCAGCACGGATCCCTAATTTATTTTGTTTCTCCTCTACTCGGTCTGCCCACTTATTTAATACCTCTTCCATTACAGCCCATTCTCCAGATAACTGGTTAATAACAACTTGAGAGTCACCAATAAATGTAACAGGGATATGATGTGCCCCCAGCTCCCCTAATTGCTGTAAAGCAAAATGTAATGCAGCGTATTCTGCCTCGTTGTTCGTATCTAAGGAGTCCACTAATACATTTTTACGTAAACGCCACGTCTTCCCATTTTGTTCGTAATAAATGACACAACCTAAACCTGACATCTTTGTTTGTATATCAAAGCCCCCGTCAAAATAAACAGTAATATTGTGTGGTTCCGTTTCTATTTCTGCTATGTACTTCTTTATCTCCTTTAACGACCAAGCACTATCTAAATTATCGATAAACGTTAGGTTTTTTACTCTTCCGGTATTTTGTAAATCCTCTGCAATCAAAATTGCTTTATCCACATTCATCTCTTCAGATATAAATGAAGTTTCTGTTCCTTTTTTCGTTTTGTATGTTATTTCTATTCTAACATTCATAATAAACCACCTTTTGTTAACTACTCATATAACAGTTTACATAATTAGTATTATCAAAATGTAAGCAAATAGTCCTTGCATATACTAAAATAGGGTTGTTCATAAGGTATTTAACCTAATACCTTCGTCACTCAAAAGATCCATGTTTCTTTTTTTCAAAAACTATCCCAAAATGATATGGTGGGAGCTTTACTTCTTTTATGAATTCAAAGTTTACAACCTTCCCCCACTCCTTAATTTGGTTTGGAGTTGGTCTAATCTTCATGGATGGTCCTCTCGGAGTATCATCCTGAATCCAATGAGTGATTCCTAGTATACCATTATCGCTAAGTAGATAATAAGCCGCTGTTAACAATTTTAACGGTTCCTCACAATGAACCATGTTAAATAAAGAAATGTAATCTATTGTACCACTGTATTTTTCAAGCTCCTCTATTGTTTTCTTCTCCGTAACGTCTCCTATTATTAGGTCAATATCTTCTTTTTTACTCTTCGGTATCGCTTCCCTACATTCATTGAGTACTTTGTCGTCAATGTCTATCCCTACAGCTTTTCCTCTAATTATTTCAGAAGCAGGAACTAGGAAGGTCCCATACCCACACCCTATATCAATAAATGTATTTATATGTTGATTAACACCCATTTTTTTTATCACTTCATCTGGATAAAAAAAACTATTCCATACCTTCATTGTTGGCATACCTGATTCTCGAAACTTCACAAAACTCATCCCTTTATTGTTAAAAGTTTTCCTAGATTAATTGTATTTATATTTTTACAATAAAGGAAATGCATAATAATGATGATATCAATAACATTTTTGCATACTAGAATAGGAGTGCTTTCTAAAACAATTATGAAAAGAGGTGTAGTATGGAATTGCATCAACTTAAATCATTTTATTATGTTGCAACTAACTTAAATTTTTCAAGAGCGGCTGAGATCGTTTCTTTAAGTCAACCAGCAGTTTCAAGACAAATCGACTCACTTGAGAGGCATTTTGGATTAGATTTATTCTATCGTATAGGAAAACGTATTGAATTAACGGACGCTGGAAGGAGACTTCTCTATTACGCAGAACAAATATTGCAATTATCGGAGCAAACAGAAAAATCAATGCTGTCTCTAAAAAATGTAAATGAAGGGGAACTTACAATTGGGGCTGGAACAACAGTGGGAAATTATGTTCTTTCTCCTTTAATTTTAGAATTTGAAAAACTATATCCAAAAATACAAACAAAGCTGATCATCGCTAATACTTCTACAATTGAAGAGAAAATAAAAAATGGATCCATAGATATTGTAGTCATCGCTAAGTCAGAACCACATTCTGATTTAATGGTTGAACCTATTTTTGAAGACGAAATACTTCCGCTAGCATCAGCTGACTACTTCAAAAACATAATTAGGGCAACCACAATTTCAGACTTGTCAAATGAGGTTTTTTTGCTAAGAGAACAAGGATCAAATACTAGGGAGAACATTGATTTATTAATGGACAAACATAACTTTAAGCCTAAGAAGGTCATTGAATTAGGAACTAACGAAGCAATCAAGCACTCTATTTTAAGAGGTCATGGTATCGGATTTCTATCTAAATTTACGACTCAATTAGAAATAGACCATCAGTTACTCTACCCTATTCAGATAAATGAAAGATGTAAGAGACAGTTCTCTGCCATTTATCATAAAGGTAGATATACTTCACCTATCATATTCACCTTTACTTCTTTCTTGAAAGATTGTATCCATAACTATAGTAGGATGGGATAAACCTATTTTATTGTTATGAAAGATGTTGGTTGCGTATCTTTAACTGTGATTATTTTCGTTCTAAGAGGTTAGAAGCTTTCTTTAAGGAATATCTCCATTTACATCAAATCCAAGTTTATCGAATTAACATTATATTTACATTGAAATAGTTTCAATATATACAAAGTCCTAGTAAAATGAATGGGATTAGGGATGGATGATCAGGGCAATTGAAGTGCTACAATAAGCAAGAGAGAAGGCTTATGAGTGGTTTAAAGAGATAAAATAGTATTTTCTGAGGATTTGGAGTGATGAAATTGAGCGATAAGGACACAAATCAGCAACCAAAAAAAGGCGTAGCCTCGCTGCTAGAGGTATTTATTGTTTCCCTGAGATTAGGTTTAACTTCATTTGGAGGGCCTATTGCCCATTTAGGTTATTTCCACAATGAATATGTGCGAAGAAGAAAATGGCTTGATGAACGAAGTTATGCGGACTTAGTAGCACTCTGTCAGTTTTTACCTGGACCTGCAAGTAGTCAGGTCGGTATTGGTATTGGAGTTATGCGTAGTGGATTATTTGGGGGAATTGTAGCGTTTCTTGGATTTACTCTCCCATCTGTCATAGCACTTATTTTATTTGCACTTTTTGTCCAAGGTTTCGATGTTGGAAATGCCGGTTGGATTCAAGGCTTGAAAATTGTGGCTGTTGCAGTTGTTGCACATGCAATTTTAGGGATGGCTTCCAAGCTTACACCGGATGCAAAAAGAAGAAGCATTGCATTATTTGCAGTTGTTGTTACATTGCTATGGCAAACAGTTATCACCCAAGTTGTTATTATCGTCATCGCGGCATTCATTGGTTTTTGGATGTATCGGGAACAAAAAGCACCAGAAATATCCCATATTCATGTTCCTATTAGTAAAAAGTTTGCCATAGGATGTCTAACGTTATTTTTCGGTCTACTCTTTTTGCTACCATTCTTAAGAGAGCTTACTCAAATCCATTGGATCGCTGTGTTTGATAGTTTTTATCGAGCTGGCTCCCTCGTATTTGGTGGTGGCCATGTAGTATTACCACTAATTGAAAGAGAGCTTGTACCAGTAGGTTGGATAACGGAAGAAGCGTTCCTTGCGGGTTATGGTGCTACACAAGCAGTTCCAGGTCCATTGTTTACTTTTGCAGCGTATTTAGGTGCAATCATGAATGGCTGGAGTGGTGCATTATTAGCAACTGTAGCAATCTTTTTACCAGCTTTCTTACTAATCTTAGGTACTCTTCCGTTTTGGGGAGCTTTCCGAAGTAATCCAAAAATACAAGGAGCTCTTTTTGGAGTAAATGCAGCTGTTGTTGGTATTTTAATTGCTGCTTTGTACCACCCGATTTGGACGAGTTCCATTTTAAGTCCTCTTGATTTTTCATTAGCTGCGATTTTGTTTGGGATGCTTGTGTTCTGGAAACTACCACCTTGGGCTGTGGTGTTAGCTGGAGCAATTGGTGGAACGCTAATAGGGTTGATCTGAAGCGGAACAATATATTCACGAAATCCGACCGCAAGTGAAAGTACACTCCGTTTTGAAAGACGAATTAAAAAAGATTTTCCCAGAAGGATAATGTTTTTAGATACAACAATGGAGATGTCGTGTGTAGGTTACACAGTGACATCTCTTTCTTTTGAACACATGTAATGTGATGCCGACAGTCAATTCCTCAGACCAGTGCATCTAGCAACCATCACTTAACTTCCGAATCAAACCTTCCTACACAAAAATAAGCAACAGATTTTTACATATGATAAATATGTAATACAATAAACACATAAACAATACACGGTTAGTGTTAATTGATATGAATAACATGTAAACCGTTCACTATCCATAGGGGTGATTAGCATGGCAAATAATGTAGAAAAAGCAACATTTGCAGGGGGATGTTTTTGGTGTATGGTAAAGCCGTTTGATGAGTTCCCTGGTATCTATAAAGTAATTTCCGGTTTTGCAGGTGGTACGAAAGAAAATCCAACGTATGAAGAGGTTGCTTCAGGACAATCAGATCATCGTGAAGTAGTACAAATCACCTTTGATCCTGCCATATTTCCATACGAAAAACTATTAGACATCTTTTGGAGAAATATTGACCCAACTGATGAGGGTGGACAATTTTTTGACCGTGGAGAACATTACAAAACAGCAATATATTACCATAATGATAAACAAAAACAGCTTGCAAAAGAATCTAAGCAAAAACTAGAAGAAAGCCAAAAATTCGATAAAGCTATTGCAACTGACATTCTTCCAGCAACCGAATTTTATCCTGCCGATGAAGGCCATCAAGACTATTACAAGAAAAACCCATTCCACTATAACCGTTATTTTGAAGGTTCTGGTCGGAAAGCTTTTACAGAAAGCAAATGGAAAATAGAGAAAGACCCAACAACGCTCAAGGAAACATTAACACCGATTCAATATGAAGTAACACAAAATAACGGTACAGAGCGCCCTTACACAGGTGAATATTATACAAACGTGGAACAAGGAATTTACGTGGATATCGTGTCAGGTGAGCCCCTATTCAGCTCTAAGGACCAATATGATGCTGGTTGTGGTTGGCCTAGTTTTACTCGCCCCATAAGTCATTATCATGTTGTGGATAAACTAGATCAAAGCCATGGGATGATTCGAACCGAAGTTCGGAGTAAATATGGAGATTCCCACTTAGGTCATGTATTTAATGATGGTCCTAGAGATCAAGGTGGGTTGCGATACTGCATAAACTCTGCAGCGCTGCGCTTCATTCCTGTTAGAGACTTAGAAAAAGAAGGCTATAGCGAATATAAAGTGTTGTTCGAGGGTGATGCAAAGTGAGGAAAGAATATAATCTCCAAGCTGATACGGTAGAAAAAGCGATTTTTGGCATGGGTTGATTCTGGGGTCCTGATGCCCAGTTTGGACATCTACCTGGAGTAATGAAGACAACCGTTGGGTATTCAGGAGGAACTACTACTGATCCAACGTACCGACAAATGGGAGATCATACGGAGACTCTTCAAATTGAATACAATCCAAGCATCATTACGTACGAGGAGTTATTACAGGTTTTTTGGAAAAATCACAATCCACTTCGTACTATCAATTACAAAGGACGGCAATACATTTCTCTTCTACTCTATCAGAGCGCTGAACAGAAAAAACTCGCGGAGGATACAAAAGGTATTTGGGAAGAAACATTAGATGGCACGATTTCAACAGAGATTTCTCCCTACCATGTTTTTTATCCTGCAGAAGAGTATCATCAGAAATACTATTTAAAGAGATATAAAAATGCTACGAAGACCTTACTCGATTTTTTCCGTACACAGGAAGCACTTACAAACTCTACTTTCGCCGCACGTTTAAACGGATTTGTGAAAGGGCATGGATCTCTTAACTCTATCAAAAAAGATATTACAAGATGGGGTATTGAAGAGAATCAATCCAAAGAATTAATCGAGGTATTGGACAACCTAAAATGGTAAAAGAAGCTTCTGCCTAATCGTCGGGCAGAAGTTTTTGTCTTCCCTCTCGCTTCATGAGAAACAGGCATTTATGGTATAGTTAACTTACTTGTTTTATATTTGAAGGGATGTATATACATGAAAAAAAGCGTAGTAATTGCGGAAAAGCCTTCCGTTGCTCGTGATATTGCACGAGTATTAAACTGTAAGAAAAAAGGTAATGGCTTCCTTGAAGGAGATAAGTATGTTGTCACGTGGGCGTTAGGTCATTTAGTAACTCTCGCTGACCCTGAGACATATGACGATAAATATAAAGAGTGGAAGATAGAAGATTTACCTATGATTCCAAAGGATCTGAAGCTTGTTGTAATTAAACAAACGAGCAAACAGTATCATGCGGTAAAAAGTCAGTTACACCGATCCGACGTGGGGGAAATAATCATTGCCACAGACGCAGCACGAGAAGGTGAATTAGTTGCTAGGTGGATTATAGAAAAAGCTAAGATCAACAAACCTATCAAACGACTATGGATTTCTTCCGTAACAGACAAAGCAATTAAGGAAGGCTTTCAAAAGTTAAAAAACGGGAAAGAATATGAAAATTTGTATCACTCTGCAGTAGCTCGTTCTGAAGCAGATTGGTACATCGGTTTAAATGCTACGAGAGCATTAACATGTAAATTTAATGCTCAATTATCGTGCGGTCGAGTCCAAACACCTACGGTTGCTATTATCGCTAAGCGTGAAGACGAGATACGAACTTTTCAACCTAAAACATTCTACGGAATTCAAGCGAAATCCGATAACAATGTAACTTTCACTTGGCAAGATAAGAAAACAAACGACTTCCGAACTTTTTCCAAGGAAAAAGCAGATGAACTAGTATCAAAGACAAATCAAAAGCAAGCAAAAATAATGGAAATAGACAAAAAACATAAGAAAAGCTTTGCTCCACAGCTTTATGACTTAACAGAGCTACAGCGAGATGCAAACAAAGCATTTAACTTTTCAGCCAAAGAAACACTGTCGATCATGCAAAAGCTCTATGAACAGCACAAAGTGTTAACATATCCACGTACTGATTCAAGATATATCTCTAGCGATATTGTTGATACGTTGAAAGACCGAGTGAAAGCATGTGGAAAAGGATCCAATTCCTATACAAAGTTATCACATAAAGTTTTACAACAGCCAATAAAAACAAACAAATCCTTTGTGGATGATTCCAAAGTTTCCGATCACCATGCAATTATTCCAACAGAAGAAACTCCTATCATTGCGAACTTTACAGATAAAGAACGAAAAATTTATGACTTAGTTGTGAAACGATTTTTAGCTGCCCTATATCCTCCTTTCGAGTATGAACAAACCACAGTAAAAGTGGAGTTGGGAAATGAAACGTTTGTTGCTCGAGGAAAGATGGTTCTTTCCTTAGGCTGGAAAGAAGTCTATGGAAATGTATCCGAGGATAGTGAAAACAACGATGAGATGAAAGAACAGGTTTTACCTAGCTTGACAAAAGGAGCCACGCTTACCATAACATCAGTAAAGCAAACACAGGGAGAGACGAAACCACCTGCTCGCTTTAATGAAGGATCGTTGTTATCTGCTATGGAAAACCCAGCTAAATACATGACAGGAGAAACGAAGGATTTAGCAAAAATGTTAGAAAAAACAGGTGGACTAGGTACAGTTGCAACTCGTGCCGATATTATAGAAAAATTATTTAATTCGTTTCTTATTGAAAAGAAAGGGAAAGATATTTTTCTAACATCTAAAGGAAAGCAACTACTCGATTTAGTTCCAGAAGACTTAAGATCTCCTGCTTTAACTGCAGATTGGGAGCAAAAGCTTGAAGCCATTGCTAAAGGAAAATTAAATAAAAATGTATTTATCAATGATATGAAGAGCTATGCAAAAACAGTTGTTCATGAAATCAAAAATAGCACTAAGACATATAAGCATAACAATATGACTGGAACAAAGTGTCCTGATTGTGGAAAACTCATGCTTGAAGTAAATAACAAGAAGGGCAAAATGTATGTTTGTCAGGATCGTGATTGCGGACACCGTAAGAATATTTCCAAAGTGACAAATGCTCGCTGTCCTAAATGTAAAAAGAAATTAGAACTCCGAGGTCAAGGGGAAGGACAGGTTTTCGTATGTAAATGTGGACATAAGGAAAAGCTCTCAACATTCAATGAACGTAAGAGTAAAGAGAAAAACACAAAGCTATCGAAACGCGAAGTAAATCAATTTATGAAGAAACAAAGCAAACAAGATGATGAACCATTTAACCCAGCATTAGCTGATGCATTGGCAAAACTGAAATTAAAGTAAAAAAAGTTGTGTCGAGTTCCATAAATTGGTTTCAGACACTAAAGAGTTCCGTATCCTATCGCAAAATTGTAAATTACAATTGAAAATGTATGCTAATATGCACCTCTATTTATAGCTTTATTTGTGGCAATTAAATATGAAAAGGCTTGGTTTTCACATCTGTTAACCGAGCCTTTTAATTAAGTAGGTAATTTTTCTTATATAACTAACGTACTAATTTAAGTTTACCACTTCACAAAGTTACATTACTTTTAACATATACATTGAAACTTTTTTTACTCACATTTCATGTTATATTTTATAGAGCACCTCCAAGAACTTAAGATACTCTTTACACACGAATCATTGAACTCCTTGTTATTCTTTTCCGCTAAGTTCTAAAATATTTAAACCTTCGGATGCCTCTGGTGCTTCAAAAAATTTAGTAACATGAATAAACACCTCTTCCGTGTCAAAAGCTGCTCTCTCGGGTTGTTCTTTACGCCTTCGTGCAATATGACGTAAGCATTGCTCGTTAGTTAGATTAAGGAAAATTAGGTGATGGCTTGCATTGACCTCTGACGCCATGTCCAAAAACCACTTTCGCAGTTGTTTAGTGTTTGCTGGATAATCCATCACTACATCTGTACCGACACCTAATATGTTTTGGACATGCTTTTCTACCAACGGCTTGAGCTGCGCTGAAAATTTTAAATAGTCCTCAAATGATGTAATCTGATTAGGATAAAGAGATGAAAGCCATTCATCTTCAGACAACAGTACAGCATGCTTATCAATCGCCAATTGTTTTGATTTAGTCGATTTCCCAGCACCCATTTTTCCACAGAAAAAGTATAGCGTTCCCAATTGTTTCATATTTTTTAACCCCTCGCACTAATTTTTACTTACTCTACCAATTTGATTTCTATTCCTTCTTTAACAAAGGTTTCCCGTTTTTTTAAAATACTTCCCTTCACAAAGTCCTTATTTTTATATGTTAATTCTAACATAAATACCTAATCAGAATTCCTTTTTTTTACATTTATCTGCATTCAACTATGTAACTGATTTTACATACTAACAATTGCAATTGTAAACGAACATTTTTTCAGCAAATAACCATACAAATTAGAATCAAAAATTCTATAAAACCTTTATATGACAACAAAAAAAGACTAACAAATCGGTTACAATTTGCTAGTCATATTAAGTTTCATAGGCAACTGAACCACTAGTATTGCAAAAGTATCCACAAGAGGATATTGAGATTACTTTTCGTTACTATTATGTATAATTTTTCCATTCGGATTTCTTAGCCTTGAGC
>NZ_JBGUAU010000021.1:0-90110 GCF_041820985.1 Evansella sp. AB-rgal1 | reverse complement strand
AGAAAAGAAAATGAAACTAGCCATATTAAATGTGACATCTTCATCTAAAAAGAAAAAGGTAGTAAAATCAATTGCTATTATTATTGGTGTTTTCCTGTTCACCTGGGCAAGCATTTTTCTTTTTCCTGTATCGGAGCGCCCAAGTAAACCGTTTTTCGAATATGAAGAAGATAGGCCACTCGTTATTGCACACCAAGGAGGCGAGCGTCTTGCTCCATCGAACACATTAGTAGCATTCGAGAATGCAAGAGAACTCGGGGTAGATGCTTTGGAATTTGATATCCATATGACGATAGATGGACATCTAGTTGCAGTTCACGATTCTACTGTTAATAGAACGACAAATGGTTTAGGTCGAGTAAACGATATGCCGCTAGAACAAATACGAGGTTTAGATGCGGGTTATTATTTTGAAGATGAAGAAGGTAACTATCCTTTTCGTGGAAAAGGGATAACAATCCCCACGGTGGAGGAAATATTCGAGCAGTTCGGAGATATGAAATTAGTAATTGAGTTAAAGGCTACGAATGATGCACACCTTTACGAACCAATGAGTGACAAGCTTTGGGAATTAGTTCAAGAATATGACGTAGTTGATAATGTTTTAGTAGCTTCTTTTGAGCATACAATCGTTGAATACTTTCAACAAATTTCAAATGATCAGGTTGCAATCAGCGGTGGTAAGGATGATATAAAGAAATTTGTTATATTCCATAAATTATTCTTAAATAGTATATATCGACCTCAAATAGATGCATTACAAATACCAACAGAAGACTCTGGGTTTGATTTGACGGATAAAAAGCTTTTACGTGGAGCACATAACCGAGGAATGGATGTTCATTATTGGACAATTAATGATAAAGAAACGATGCAAGAACTAATTGATTTAGGGGCAGACGGAATTATCACCGATAGACCTGATTTAATGATGGAATTATTGAAATAGTTTTTTATGACAGGGGAAAAAGGGGGTCTTTTTCCCTTTCAATATTGAGTTCTAGTAAGTCTATATAGGCACCTTGTCTACACCTAATTTACTATATCTCATACTCCAACTGTATATCCCGTGGATCGCTTTCATAAAGCTGTTTGTTCACCTCTTTTGCATCGATGCAGCCAAGAGAACGATAAAATGCGATAGTTTCTTGTGATGATGCAGCACACATATAAAGTTTATCTGCTCCCCATTCCTTTGCCTTTTCCGTACACTTCTGAAAAAGTTGTTTGCCTATTCCACAGTTACGAAGTTGTTGTGAAACGAACATCGAATCAAGTAATACATACTTGGCTGTCTCGCCAAAAATATCATTATTTAATGTTACAAAGCCTACTAACCATTCCTCTTCATCGAATGCTCCAATTGCTACACCACCTCCTCGGATCGTTTCTTTCAGTGCATCACGATATTTTTCATACCCATCTGGCCAATCCTCTTCCATATAATTGATTGCAATAAGCTGATATTCACCATCAATGATTCGCCAGACTTTCTTAATATACTGGCTTGGGTCAATTTCGGATATTCGGTCACACTCTTCAACTAATAATTCTCGATAATACATTTTCTTTAGCATATTCTATTCCTCCAGTGTTTTATAAATGGATATGAAAAATATTCAATGTCCTGTGGGAAGTAGAGTAAAGGTGAGACGCCGAAGAGTGCTTGCACTCGAAGGTAGCTCGGCAGCTCCCCTAGGAAAGCGGTCAGGCTGAAGAGAATGGAATACCAACCATCAAAATTAGTATTTTAGATAGTCTGATAAACATATTATACGTGGGTAGACTCCCATGCAAGTGGAAATTTTGCACCATCAAGGTTGAAGATACGTTGTGAGATGAGCTTAGAACTATGCACTTCCTATGGAATGAGTGTAAGCCCATGAGGCTCCTAAGGGATGCAGAGCTAGCGCACCGACGAAGGAGTGCAGTAGGCTGTAGCTCCCCTAGGAACGCGAATGGGCTGAAACGAATGGAATAAAAATCAACAAAGTTAGTATTACTAGATAGTCTGATATACGTATTTTCAGTAGACTATAATTTTTGTAATACTGCAATTAACGCAGGAGAGTCCTCTGTATAAGGTTCATTTACATAACTCCCAAATAATTCATACTTTGAAAACGCAGATTTCTGAATCAACACTTCAAAATCCTTTTTCAAAAGAGGTCGAAGTTGAATCGAACTGGAATAATAAGAAGTGTCACCTTCGTTGTTATTCATAATTTTCAAATTCATGGAAAATAGTAACTGAGTTGGAGATAGTAATTCATAGTTCCTCTTGAATGTCATTCCTTTTTCACTGTTTCCAATGGACGGTAAACTCATAGGAGTCTTTTTTAATACGGAATCAAAATTTACTATTTGGATAATAAGAATACCATTATCGTTTAATCTACCATAACATAGCTGTAGCATTTTTAACATTTCGTCCAGATTGTGTAAGTGAACAAAGGAATTTCCGATACAATAAATACAATCAAAAGTAGTTGCGAGCTGCTCGATATCCAACATATTTACTTGCCTACTAGTTAAAGCAAGGGAAGGATTTTGTGTAATCTTCTCCTCAATTAATGAGATCATATCTTCACTTAAATCAGTTCCAATGACATCATAGCCTTGTTTTGCTAATTCAAGAGCTTCTGAACCTGAACCACATGCTATATCTAGCACTTTTACCTTCTGAACATTCTTTGGGAGCCTAGATTCAATAAATTCAATTGCCTTCATGTTTGTTCCAAAAATATCATCATAATAATTACTAAGTATTTTATAAAATTCCAATGATATCACCTCATATTAAGTAAACCATTTTTTCTCTTTCATGGTGGTGATTTAACTCACAAAAAAGAGAAGGTATAAACCCTTCTCTTTCAATATAACTAATCTTGCCAAAGCTCTGGATACTTTTCGAGCAAGTGTGTCATTACTTCCTCTTCAAATTGTGAGTACAAACTATAAAGGTAATCTTCGTCCACTTCATCAGAAGATTGATTGTGTTCATTAGAGAATGTAACGTGAATATCATTCCAAATAAAAGATTTTATAAACTTAAATTCTAAATGACGAATATATAAAGTCTCGCTAATTTTTCTCAATTCTTCGAGAAGGATTTGCGTTTTTAGATCATCTGTAATGAGGTTTTCACGTTCTACATATGTTAAAAATGGACTTTCTGAATAAGAGAAGTCTGCTCTATTTTCTGCTACCTCCAACCAAGCAATTAGATCTTTAGCTACCCATTCAGCTTCATCTTCCACATCATTTTCCTCAGCAACATTATCTCCCATTACATTGGTGAGGATATAATCAAGAATGGCGTGTTCAAAGAAGGATCTTTCACTCGGTTCTTCATATGATTCTGTTAGATTGACCATACTAAGTGCTTCTACAACGTTTTCGCGAACTTCACTTTCCTCTAACTGTTCGTCCTCTGTTGAATATTCTAGGTTGGAATTATCTTCTCCGACGATATTTATAGACTCTATTGTTTCAGATTGTTGCTGTTCTTCAGAATTAATCCTATCATTTGTTGTAACAGCTGGAGGTTCTTGAGTAATATCATCTCTATATAACAATAATAATGTAATTGACAGAGATAAAAGAAGAATTCCTCCCACCAAGAAAAATATCTTTTTTTGTATAGTCATGCTTTCACCTCAATATAGGTATGTAACAAGTTAAATAACACTATTATTTATACTGCTAGTATTTATTATAAAGGATTACTTCCAGAAACAAAACAACTTCGTAGGTTTTTAACAGTATCAACCTGTGTTAGTGATAAACTTACGACACTTATAAATAAAATAGTAAATGTAGGAATGAGAAAAATCGAGACTCCGCATCCCTGCGGGGTCTCGCCTAGCTCGCTATCCTCCAGGAATCTCTAACTTCCGTAAAAGTAACATGGCAAATATGAACATCGTCCATTAACATAGCCTTATGTAAAAGGAGATAATGTTATCATTAACGAACGAATAGAAGAAGATACATATGTTTATTTGTTTAGTATAAGTTCGATAAACATAATTGCTATTAGTTATTAGCCCACACCTTAAGATAATTGTAGGCATACAATGACATTGGTCTATGATATAAGGAGGGATCTTTTGTGTACAATCAATATTCTAATCACCAACAAGAGAGAGCAGAAGTAGAACTGGAGTATGCTGCTTTATATGATCCGTTTGTTGTGCAGTCATTACAATCGGTATTAGGTAGAAATGTAGTTGTAGAAACGAGTAAAGGGAGCATACGTGGTAAGTTAGCAGATGTAAAACCAGATCACATTTGTATTCATATGAAAGATGCAACATTTTTTATTAGAATCCAAGAAATAGTATGGTTTATGCCTTACTAAAAAGTTAGTTTTCAAAGGTCTCTTATTGACCTTTGAAAACTAACTTTATTTATTGTGAAACTATTTTTTTCCCTATGGATTGTGTCATGGAAAGAAGTCCAGCTCCAGCGCCTACTTGTTCTTCGGTAAACTCGTTCGCATTACTGCATAGAAGCCTATTCATGCAGTTCTTCGCTCGAGGTCATAGAACCTGCCAGATATAAAAGTGTAAGTTCGCACTTTAATCTGGCAGAACATTTGCTGTTCGGTAGTGATCTTAGGCACTTGTACTTCATTCTTAATGGACTAAAGAATACTCATGCAACGTTACAAATCTGTATCCCTCTGCTTTTAGTATAGGGATTGCTTCCATCACACCTTCTGCTGTACCACTTGAAGGTTGGTTCATATGTAAGAGCACAATGGAACCAGGTTGTGCATTTATTAAGGAATCTCTTACTTGGCTGCTGGAGAATGTTGCTCCTGCATCTCCTAACACATTATAATTCACAACCGTTAAACCTAAGTCGTTTACTATTTTAACTGCATATTCATCATAAAAAGCAGTACCAGAACGAAAAAACAGTGGTTTTTCTCCCGTTAAATTATGAATTAAATCTTGGTTACCCAGGACTTCATCAATAACTTTTTCAACAGAATTTGTAGCAGTAATCCCCCAGGCAGTTCCTCCTTGAACAGATAGAGGAAGGTGTTCTGTACCGTGGTTTTCGATAGTGAAAAGAGGATCGTTGCTTAGTTCTATAAAAATCTCTTCATTTTCTCTAATCCATCTAGCATTAAAGAATAAGGAAGCAGGTATTCTTTCTTCTCGTAAAAAATCTATTAAGTGTTCATCATAAGAGCTTCCATATGGACCGCCACAAGCATCAAAGGTTAATGCTATCACCTTTTCTTCAGAATCCAATCTTGTTTTAACTCCAGGAACATTTTCTCCCCATTGGATTGGTTCTATATTTTTGTTTTTCCACTTTAGTAGTATTTCTTCAATATCTATTTTTGGCTCCCTAATTTGTATATGAAAAGTTGGTAGTACCTCTCTCTCTGTTCTTGTATTATCATAAGCTAATGCTTGACGGTTAGCAGGAAGTGTCGTTACTTCTTCTATACTTATAAGATAAATTGTTAACAGAATGGATATAGCTATAAGGCTACTTGAGACTATCGTGATAATTTTTTTCATGAAGAAATTCCTCCTAAAATGGAAACTACTATTCTATTATTTTACCTTTTTCTTAGAAAGATACAATTGCAAATAAGAAAACTAGATTACCATCCATGGACTCAAATAGTAATCAACTATATAATAATTTGTATGAGTAAGATAATTTCTGTGGAGGTGAAGTAATATGAATCCAAATGTTGTAACCGAAGAATATGTGGAACTTCAAAAGAAGATAATGATAGAACAAGAAAACATAAAAAAAATAATACAGCCTCTAATACAACTACATATGAGTGAAGAAAGCTTTAATTATGAGATACCAGTTCTTCCACAATTACGTTCTATGCCAGTTCCATTGCCACTTTATCAAGATGCATTAAAGAATATATCAATGGTAATAAAAAATGAAAATCCTGATTTACCAGAAGAATTTCTTCAGTACATTGATAATCTGGCAAAGGAACAACTTGTAAATTATATTAAAGGAACAATTTTGTTTAAGACTGATTTCTTTCAGAAGGAAGCAAGACAAATTGGAATAGATCCTTGGTTACCACATTTTATTGCAGAACAGGCGTTACGTCCATTTATGCATATTGTTGGTGAGTACTGTAAACCATTCCTTAAGCATTTTGATGTTATGGGAACGTGTCCTTGTTGTGGAGAGCCACCGAGAATTGGGAAGGTGGAAGATGGTTATTTAAAGGTGCTTCTATGTCCTAGATGTGAGTCAAAATGGAAACAGAAGAAAGAATCTTGTGTTCATTGTGGGGAAGATCGAGAAGGGAAATTAATGTATATTTCGGTAGAGGAAGAAGATAATTCGTTTTTAGAAGTGTGCAAAACGTGCAGAAATTATATTAAATTATTTACTCTAGATTCGGAAAATGAAAAGAATGCTGCCCTTTTAGATTTAGAATCGTTACACTTGGACTTTGTGGCCCATGAAGAAGGGTATGGAGATCAAAATTAATATGAAAAAGTGTAAGAACATTACAGGTATTGTTCTAGCTGGTGGAAAATCAAAGAGAATGGGCCAAAATAAAGCTCTCTTAGAGATAAAGGGAGAAAAAAGTATTTTGCGAATATTAGAAAAACTAGAAAGGATAACATCAAACATTATCATTAATACGAATAGTCCTGAGGAATTCCAGTTCCTTAGTCATGATATAGTAGAGGACGAAATGAAAGATAAAGGACCTCTAGGGGGGATTTATTCAAGTTTGGTGCAATCTTCTTCAATTTGGAATTTCATTGTAGCATGTGATCTTCCTCACTTTAACGATCAAATTGCTCAATATTTAGTCTCATTAATAGAAAAAAACAATGTACAATGCGTTATTCCGGTTATTGATGAACGAATTCATCCATTGTATGGTGTGTACAATAAATCGGTATTGTCTACCGTTAAAAAGCATATTGAAAATAACTCATTGAAGATTACGGAAGTATTAAGAGAGCTAACAATGTACAGTGTGACTGAAAAGGAATTATTGGCAAACGGTTTTTCAGAAAAGGAAATTGAAAAAGCATTCTTTAATATGAATCGACCAGAAGATTATTTGTCTATACTGTCTTCCCCTCCATATGAATGAATTGATAAACCATGGCGGATGAAAATACATTATTAGATATTTTAGTAACATCAACTATAGATGCAATAAGTGTAAGCTCATGAGACTACTTGAAAATGCATACGCATTTTCTGCGTGCGGTTTGGTTTCAAGGTAGCTTATTCAATGTCCTGTGTGGCGATAGAGTATGGGCGAGACACCGTAGCGACGGAGTCGGAGTCGTGAAAGTGCTCGGCAACTCCCCTAGGAAAGCGAGCAGGCTGGAGCCGAATGGAATAAAAACCAACAAAGTTCTTAATGCTTGATAGTTTAACTCCACTTGATAACACGTATTTTCGAGGGTAGACTCAACTTGTTTATAAGATGATAAAATCGTCAATTATATTAGTAAGGTGGTGGTCATCATTATACATAAAACATTTACGGACTTCTATAATAACACTGTTACATTCTCCACGAGTGACCACCCTTTTTCAAGGAATCCAATGCATGTGTGGGTGATATGTCAATTTCGTGGTAGTTGGTTACTTACTCTTCATCCATCAAGAGGAGTAGAATTTCCAGGGGGTAAGGTGGAAGAAGGAGAAGAGCCAACAGAAGCGGCAAAACGTGAAGTTTTTGAAGAAACTGGTGGAAAAGTAAAGGATCTTCATTATGTGGGGCAATATAAGGTAGATGGAAAAACGGAAAAAGTAATAAAGAATGTATACTATGCTATTGTGGACGAGTTGATTACGAAGAAAAATTACTTTGAAACAAAAGGCCCGAAATTATTAAAAACTATCCCATCTGATGTTAAATCAAATCATGAATTTAGTTTTATCATGAAGGACGAAGTTTTAACTTATAGTATGGCAGAAATACAGAGACGTTTTATATAGTAGTGTGAGTGGCACTTGCAAAGTGGCTGGGCTAAGATTGTTATATCACCGGAGAAATCCGACGAAATGTATACTATTCGCTACGGAAATTTACTTCATTTTCCGAGGGTGGCTGGTGAGCCGCTTAGTGCTTTAGCACTCCTTGGGTCTCACCGTTGCCTTTTTATCCCGCACGCCGGAGTCTTCGTATATTTCCCCCGCTAAGATTACACATCATTCGGCTTCAAATGTTCTTTCCTCTCTATTGTTGGTGTTTGGTAATCAGTTTCTTTTCTAATAGCTCTACTAGCTGGTACATGATGGTTGCAAGGATAGCGATGATGATAAGTGATAACATTACCATCGTGAAGTTAAATACTTGGAATCCGTATACGATCATGTAGCCGAGGCCTTGCTTTGACACAAGGAATTCTCCAACAATGACACCTACCCAAGCTAAACCTACATTAACTTTTAACGTAGAGATGATGGTTGGGTAAGAGGCAGGAAGAATAACAGAGAAGAACGATTGCTTTTTTGTTGCACCAAAAGACTTTATAACTTTTAAATAATTTTCGTCAACATTTTTAAATGCGCTGTAAACGACCATTGTTGTTATTACAACAGATATTAAAGCCCCCATTGCGATAATAGAAGTAAAACCTGGTCCTAAACCAACAATTAAAATAGGACCAAGGGCTACTTTTGGCATCGAATTTAAAATCACAATATAAGGATCCAATACCCTTGATAAAAATGGTGACCACCAGAGAATACCAGCCATCATTGTTCCTAGAATGGTACCGAGTAAAAAACCTAATATTGTTTCAAACAAGGTGACAGAAGTGTGTGTAAATAAACTTCCATCTTGTATTCTTGTTAAAAACAGATCCCAAACTCTTGATGGAGAACTAAATAATAACGGATCTATCCACCGATTTGCAGTAGCAACTTCCCAAAATGCAAAGAAGAAAATGAGGATCGCCACTTGAGTTAATCGAATATATCTTTTTTCCTTCAGAAGTCGTCTCGTATAATCTTTATGGAGCTGAATATTACTTTTCAAGGGACTCCAACTCCTTCCATACCTCTTGAAACCTTTCATTATATGTTGGGTGATTCCTTGTTTCAAAAGGTAATTTGGATCGTATATCCTCAGGGATATTAAAAATACGCTGCACTTCCCCAGGACTATGTCCAAGTAATACAACTCTGTCACTCATTGCAATTGCTTCACCAATATCATGAGTAACAAGTATAGCCGTTTTTTGATGCTCTTTAATTGTTGAAAACACAAGGTCTTCTAGTTTGAGCTTTGTTTGAAAATCTAGAGCTGAGAATGGCTCATCTAACAACAATAATTTTGGATCTGTAGAAAGCATTCTAACAAGTGCAACTCTTTGGCGCATTCCCCCAGATAATTGGGTAGGATACTCTTTCAATTTATCTCCTAATCCCATCTCCTCTAATAGATACAAAGCATGTTCTTTTGAGTCTTTTGTCAGCTTTCCCATTGTTTTTAATCCAAGGGTAATATTGTCTTCAATGGTCATCCATGGAAATAAATAATCTTGCTGTAACATATAACCCGTTTCAGGGGTAGGCTTTTTAATTTCCTTCCCATCTAACTGGACTGACCCTCGTGTGGGTAAGATTAGCCCAGAAATTAATGATAGGAGGGTGGTTTTCCCACATCCACTTGGCCCTATTAGTGAGACAAATTCTCCTTCTTCCACGGAAAAAGAAATATCTTTAATAGCTTCTGAAAAAGTATCCTTTGAAAAAAAGGTTTTATCCACTTTATCTAGCTGTAAAAAAGCCATTGTAACCTCCTAACTGAATCAGAATTTCTTCTGACTCATATTGAATGTTCCTAGACGTTGCCCGCCCACTATGATCCCTTCATAGTGGGCAAGTAGGCAACAGTCAGTTTATTTATTCATTCATAATTTTTGTTGAAACATCAGTATCAACCAAATCACTATATGGAACTTCCATTGGTAACTCTCCAGCTTCTTCCATGATTTCCTGAAGTAAATACCATGCTTCTTCTTGCAATAATGGTGCTTCAGCATAAGATCCTTGATCACGGTAGCGTTCTACAACTTGCTCAATTGTTTCTAAAGAAGTATCCTCAAAATAATCCACAATAGCTTTCGCTACAACGTCTGCCGGTTGTTCTTGCACCCATTGTTGTGCACGATATAGTGCTCTTGTGAATTTTTCAATTGTCTCTGAGTTTTTATCTAAATAACTTGCTTTTGCCATATACACAGTATATGGAATGTTACCTGATTGAGTTCCAAAGGAGTCTACGATATAACCAATTCCATCTTCCTCAAATTGAGTTGCTTGTGGTTCAAATAGCTGAACGTAATCTCCCGTACCTGATGCAAAGGCAGAAGGAATATTCCCAAAGTCGATATTTTGAATTAATTCAAGCTCATTATGGGGATCAATTCCATGTTGCTTTAACACAAACTCACCAACCATTTGCGGCATACCACCAGCACGTTGACCAAGAAATGTACTTCCTTTTAAGTCATCCCACTCAAAGTTCTCAACAGGTTCTCGTGATACAAGGAATGTTCCATCCGTTTGTGTTAGTTGGGCGAAGTTAATCGCGGGATCATTTGCCTCTTGAGCATATACATAAATGGATGTTTCTGCCCCAACAAGAGCAATATCAATTCCATCCGATAGGAGTGTCGTCATTGTCGTATCTCCACCCCATGTAGTCGTCAAATCTACATCAAGACCTTCATCTTCAAAGAAACCTTGGGATAACGCTACGTATTGTGGGGCATAAAATATTGATCTAGTAACCTCCCCTACTCTAACTTCTGTTAAATCATCATTATCTGAACTACACGCAGCTAAAAACGCAGTTGTTAATAAAATAAAAATTAATAACCCGTATTTCACCAATTTCATTTTTGTTTCCCTCCTGAAAAGAATAGGTATACGCTGATGTGATAAATTATGAAGAAAGATCATAAAATGTGATTCAGAACAGAAAAAATGTTATTTTAAATGTAGTCATAAACGGAAAGGTGCGTATTCATGGATGATTTAATACTTGATGAAACAGTAATCCCTTCCCCTAGTGAAGACTTAAAACTTTCTATCGTTACATACAAATCAGGGGAGTTAAAAGTTAAAGGATACCTGTTGGAACCTGTGAAAAAAGGGAATTATTCTGGGCTTTTATACTTACGTGGAGGAATCCGTCATGTTGGGATGGTTCGAATATCGCGAATTACTCAATATGCTTCAGAAGGTTTCGTTGTATTTGCACCATTTTATCGCGGTAACTTAGGCGGGGAAGGTACGGAGGATTTTGGAGGGGAAGACCGAGTAGATGCCATAGCTGCATACGATGTGTTGTACAGCAGGGGAAATGTAACGAAGTATATCCATGTTGTTGGTTTTTCTCGAGGAGGTATGATGGCAGCGTTTGTTTGTAAGGAGAGAAAAGCAACGTCAATGGTAACCTGGGGGGGAGTGTCAGATTTAGCTTTCACTTATGAAGAGCGACCGGACTTACGTAAAATGTTAAGAAAAGTTACAGGTGGATCACCGGAAAAAAACATAGAAGCGTACTTAGAACGATCACCAATTATGTATACAGAAAGTATGAATTGTCCTATCTTAATAGTTCACGGAAAAGATGATAAAAGTGTAGGTTTACAACATGCCATCTTATTGGAAAATAAATTAAATGAAGAAAAGAAGGATGTAGAAAGTTGGTTATTCGATGGGGTAGGTCACACATTGTTAGTGAAAGAGCAGTTAGCTATTACAAGGGAGGTAACTGCCTGGCTGAGAAAGGTGGAAAAAAGGAGCAAAGGATAAAGTGGTAGGCACTGGGGATGCCTACCATTTTATTAAAGGATAAGAATTTATAAAATTTTTTTGAACTTAGAAAGGTGTCTAGCTCCATGCGCCAGGACCTCGTGTCAAATAACCTGGCCGATTAAAAAGTAAAAAGCACTTTTTATTGTCCAGAACATTTGCATTTCGGTCCTGAGAGGGCGCATTGCGCTTTTCTTATTTATATATTCGGTCCAGAATTTTTCACAGCAAGAGATACAGAGTAGAATTGTTCAAAGTTAGTTTGAAATTTTTGTGCAAGGAGCAGGGCTTTTTCCTTATAATCCTCTTTATTTTTCCATGTTTTCATAGGCTGTAATAATTCATCAGGAACACCAGGACAATGTGCAGGAATATGAAGTCCAAACACTGGGTCCCTTGTAGTTTCAACCGTATTTAATTCTCCTTGTAAAGCAGCTCGAACCATTGCTCTAGTATAGGCTAAATCCATTCTTTTCCCCACTCCATAAGGGCCACCAGACCATCCGGTGTTAACAAGAAAAACATCCACATTATGCTCTGATATTTTCTGACCTAACATACTCGCATATCGATATGGAGGAAGAGGAAGAAATGGTGCACCAAAACATGTGGAAAAGGTAGCTTCTGGTTTTGTAACACCCCGCTCTGTTCCAGCTAACTTACTTGTATATCCCGATAAAAAGTGGTACATCGCCTGTTCCTTCGTTAATTTACTAATCGGAGGAAGCACTCCAAATGCATCTGCAGTAAGAAAAATAATAGTGCTAGGATGACCAGAAATACTTGGATTTATAGCATTGGGAATGGACTCAATGGGATAAGCTGCACGAGTATTTTCTGTATAAAAAGTGTTACCATAATTTGCTTCCCTTGTTTTCTCATCCACTACTACATTTTCCAATACTGAACCAAACCGCAATGCCCTATAGATTTGTGGTTCCTTTTCTGGTGATAAGTTGATGCATTTTGCATAACAACCACCCTCGATATTGAACACACCAGTTGTGGACCAACCGTGTTCATCATCACCAATTAAATTTCGATAAGGGTCGGCAGAAAGTGTTGTTTTACCAGTTCCAGATAAACCAAAGAATAGTGCCACATCTCCTTCTTCTCCAACATTGGCTGAACAATGCATTGGAAGAACGTTTTGATCAGGTAATAGATAATTCATAACAGAGAATATGGATTTCTTCATTTCTCCTGCATACTCTGTTCCACCAATTAAAACTGTTTTCTTTTCAAAAGAAATAATAACAAAAGCTTCAGAATTTGTTCCATCATGTACTGGGTCTGCACTAAAACCAGGTGCAGAAATGATAGTAAACTCAGGGAGAAACGTTGATAATTCCTCTTCGGAAGGTCTGATGAATAATTGTCTAGCAAATAAATTATGCCATGCTAGTTCATTGATAATTCTAAGGGAAACATTGTTTTTTTTATCTGCACCTACATATCCGTGGCGGACAAATAATTCTCCTTTTTTACTCAAATAGTGTAACACTTTAGAATATAGACGCTCAAAATGAGCAGAGGATATTGGTTGGTTTACTTTTCCCCATTCAATATTTTTTTGTATGGAACGTTCATGGACGATAAATTTGTCTTTTGGTGAACGACCAGTATATTGTCCGGTTGTAGCTTGAAATGCTCCACTAGAAGTTAGAATCCCTTCCTTTCTTACTAGTGCCCTTTCAACTAATTGAGCAACAGGCAAATCATAGAAAACTTTATCACTTCTTTGCAATAAGCGTTCTAATTCCAGTTCAAATTGTACTGTACTCATTTTTTCACCCCTTCTAGTTACACTGAATATCTTATATAAGATATTAAACTTTAATTAGTATAACGTTAATATAAAATTAGTATATACTAATTGTTGGAGGTTTGTAACTGTTTTATCATAGTTTTTTTCGTTTTTTCTTTGTATAATTTTACCTGAATGAATTATCCATCTAATTACAAACTAAAGATAAGTATGAAGGGAAAATTTCGTAATCATTTAATAGAAAATACATTTGAAATATATGTATGAGAAGATTGCTTGCCGAGCCATATAGGATAATATTGGTTGACAGTTCATAGGAAATCAGTTATTCTTTTTGCGAATGGATGGATACTCTTATTCCGAGATGGCGGAGGGACAGGCCCGAAGAAGCCCAGCAACCATCACCTACGAAAAAAAGGTGAACGGTGCTAACCTGCAAGACATATATACAAATATGTCTTGAGCGATAAGAGGAGAAAGGCGAATGGGATTACCTTTTCCTCACTTGGAAAAGGCTTTTTTATTGCTTGTTTTTATAATAAAAATTGGTGAAGTCTGATTATCGATTAGTACCATTCTGCTGGGAAACGAGTACCGTCGCTTCAATAAACATATCCTAAATGGGAAAAGAAATAAGGAGGTACGTACTGTGGCAGAAAAACGTCGTTTATTTACTTCTGAGTCAGTAACAGAAGGGCATCCAGATAAAATTTGTGATCAAATTTCTGATGCCATTTTAGATGAAATATTAACCAAAGATCCGAACGCTCGTGTAGCTTGTGAGACATCTGTAAATACAGGCCTTGTTTTAGTCGCGGGTGAAATAAGTACAAGCACATATGTAGATATTCCAAAGATTGTTCGTGAAACAATAAAAGGAATTGGTTACACAAGAGCAAAATATGGTTTCGACTATGAAACTTGTGCTGTATTAACATCGATTGATGAGCAATCACCTGATATTGCTCAAGGTGTTGATAGAGCATTGGAAGCTCGTGAAGGACAAATGAGTGATAACGAAATTGAAGCAATTGGTGCTGGGGACCAAGGTTTAATGTTTGGTTACGCTGATAACCAAACACCGGAGCTAATGCCTCTTCCAATTTCATTATCACATCAACTTTCTCGTCGTTTAAGTGAAGTGAGGAAAAAAGAAACGATTGGTTATTTACGACCTGATGGAAAAACACAAGTAACGGTTGAATATGATGAAAATAATCAACCAAAAAGAATTGATACAATTGTTATTTCAACACAGCATCATCCAGAAGTGACAAATGATCAAATTGTAGCTGATTTAAAAGAGCATGTAATCAAACCAATTGTGCCAGCTGAATTAATTGATGAAAACACTAAATATTTTATCAATCCTACTGGGCGTTTTGTTATTGGTGGGCCCCAAGGAGATGCTGGATTAACAGGAAGAAAAATCATCGTTGATACTTATGGTGGATATGCTCGCCATGGTGGAGGAGCTTTCTCAGGGAAGGATCCTACAAAAGTAGACCGTTCAGCAGCATATGCAGCACGATATGTTGCGAAAAATATAGTGGCCGCTGGTCTTGCGGATCGTTGTGAAGTACAATTAGCTTATGCTATTGGTGTAGCACAGCCTGTGTCTATTTCCATTGATACGTTTGGAACAGGGGCAGTTTCCGAAGAAATCTTGGTTGATGTAGTGCGAGATAACTTTGATTTACGTCCTGCAGGAATCATTAAAATGTTGGACCTTCGCCGTCCAATATATAAACAAACGGCAGCATATGGGCATTTCGGACGAACGGACTTAGATGTTCCGTGGGAAAAAACAGATAAAGCAGCAACTCTAAAAGAACAAGCGTTAAGGGCTTCAAAATAAGTAATGAAAAAGGGAGTATCCATAGATACTCCCTTTTCCTGTCATAATAAATACAACTATTTTTGTAAAGTTTTATAATACTGTCCTTTTTCAACATACTCTCTTCGAATACGATCCATTTCCATTATATCTTTATCTGTTAGCTTTCTAACTACTTTCGCTGGTCTACCAAACGCTAATGTTCTCGGGGGGATTTTCTTGCCCGGTGAAACTAAACTACCGGCCCCGATAAATGCGTTTTCACCAATTTCTGCACCATCTAAAATAGTTGATCCCATTCCCACAAGAGCATGTTTTTTTACAACACAACTATGTAATATACATTGATGGCCAATCGTAACACCGTCTTCTAGTACTAATGGTGCATTGGGACTTTGATGCAACACAGAATTATCCTGTATATTTACATGCTTGCCAATGAGTGTAGGTGCTACATCTCCACGAATTACAGTATTAAACCAAACACTTGATTTTTCACCGATAGAAACATCTCCGGTTATCACTACTCCGTCCGCAATAAAAGCAGACTCATCTATTTCTGGGTGTTTATCTTTATAAGGGTATATCATTATTTGAATCCTCCTTTTTTCACATTTTATCAAAAGGCTACGTTAAAGGACAATGCTTGATTTTTTCCACTTGCCTGGAAGGCTACTGAAAATTGCACCATGAAGGATGAAAATACGCTGACTAGAAGTTGGTTAGTACTCACAACTATATATGAATGAGCGGAATTTAACGAGACACTGTAGCGACGAAGTCGTGAGGTGGCTCGACAACTCCCCACAGAAAAGTGAGCAGGCTGGAGCGAATGGATACAAACCAACAAAGTTAGTATTACTACATAGTACGATACCAATATTTTCAGGGTAGCCTATAAAAAATTGATTTAGAAATGTCATTATGATGTCACTTGACTAGTATATGTAAAAAATTAGAATATAGTAAGTAAAGAAAGTAATATACGGGGAGGTATATATATGTGGAAGTGGGAAGCAACGAAACCAAAAGGTGTTTTTGTTATTGTGCATGGTGCAGGTGAATATCATGTTCGGTATAAGTGGGTGATTAAGAAGTTAAACCAATTAAACTATCATGTGATAATGGGGGATTTACCTGGACAAGGAACAACGGAAGGACCTAGAGGTCATATCACCTCCTTTCAAGATTATATTACAGTAGTAAATACCTGGCTTAAAGAGGCAAGGAAGTACGATTTACCTATCATTTTACTCGGACATAGTATGGGGGGCTTAATTTCTATCAACACACTTCTCACCATGGACGAGGAAGAATTACCTAATGTTGTGGTATTATCTTCCCCATGTTTAGGATTAGTGAATGATCCTGGTTTTTCAAAAAAAGCTCTAACGAAAACATTAAATGTAGTATCTCCAAGTCTTCGATTTCCATCTGGGCTTGCTCCAGGTTCTGGAACTAGGGATGAGGTGATGAGGAAACGCGATTTAGGTGACAACCGATTAATTAAACATGTAAGTGTTCGTTGGTATAGAGAACTTGTAAAAGCGATGAAAAATGCCCACAATCGTGTAGGAGACTTTCCAGACATTCCGCTACTTGTGACTCAAGGAGGAAATGATTTGATTGTGAATAAAGAAAATGTCACTCCCTGGTTTAATCAACTTCCTATTCATGATAAATATTATAAAGAATGGGATGGGTTGTATCACGAAGTGTTGAACGAGCCTGAGAAAAATAAGGTTCTTGCACACCTCCTAGCATTTGTTACTATTCAGCTGACATGATAAAGTAAGTACTATTATTAAAAGTAGTGACCGTTTTTTGTAGACGGAAGGGTTTAGAAAGTAAATCCTTCTAAGATCATATTTAAAACCAGAGTCACTGAAAATACGTAACTCTCGTTTTCAGTGACTCTATAAATTTTAGAGGGAGTAAGAGCAATTGAACGGAAGATGGGAGAGAAGGAAAGTGAAGATACCAACAAATTCTTGGTCATTAATGTACCAAGTCTATAAAAAAGTGCTTCCGAAAGTACATGAGTACCTAAATGAATGGAAAAAACGAGCAGAAGCTATTCCAAATCCGGAATTAAGGCAGCAAGCATTAGCAAGCATTGAGACAAAGACATTTCACTGTGAAGGTGGTGCCATTTATAGCCTATTGGCAGGGGATAGAAGAGAAGACGTCATTAAGTTTATTGTTGCTTATCAAACGATTAGTGATTATTTAGATAATCTATGTGATCGAAGCACTTCTCTTGATCCAACGGATTTTCGGGCTTTACATGAATCTATGCCTGCTGCGTTAAATCCTAATAGTGAGCTGGAAAACTACTATCGATATAGAAATGAGCAAGATGATGGAGGGTATTTGGCCGCACTTGTGACTACTTGTCAAGAATGCATCAAGAGTTTTCCCAGCTATTCTGTTGTTCAAGCAGCAAATGTAGAGTTGGCTGAACTATACAGTGACCTACAAGTTCATAAGCATGTGAAGGTAGAAGAACGTGTCCCACGACTTGAAGCTTGGTTTGAAGAACATAAACATAAAGTACCGCAAATGACGTGGTATGAGTTTTCTGCAAGTTGCGGTTCCACATTAGGGATTTTCTGTTTAACTGCGTATTCTGCCAGTTTACCTAATTTCTCTGTAGAGTTAGCTGAAAAAATAAAAATGGGTTACTTCCCATGGGTTCAAGGAATACATATTTTAATGGATTATTTTATTGATCAAGAGGAAGACAGACTAGGGGGAGATTTAAACTTCTGTTTTTATTATAAAAATGAAGAGGAAATGATTGAGCGGATGAAGTACTTTTATTTTCAAGCAGACAAAAGAATGAAGGACATGCCCCATGCAAAATTTCATCGATTAATTAGTAATGGTTTATTAGCGATTTATTTAGCAGATGATAAGGTGAAGAAAGATCCTAAACTTAGGAAAAAAGGGAGGGAGTTCATCCGCAGTGGTGGAGCACCTACTTTATTTTTCTATATAAACGGATGGATCTATCGAACGAAGAGTGGAACGTAAAAGAGTAGCGTGACAGTTTTCACGCTACTCTTTCTATCTTTTTTCAATAGCAATAATGAACGGTGGATTATTTCTTTGATTCGTAAATCCATATTGCAATACATGATATTGTTCTTGAGGAAGGCTTTGAACAAATGGTAACAGTTCATCTCGTTCTTTTTGTCCTTCTGGATGACCATGATAAACGACAAGTACTAATATTCCTTCTTTTTTTAAAGAGTGTAATAGTTGTTGTATCGCGGATATCGTTGTTTCTGCAGTAGTAACAATTTCTTTATCTCCACCAGGAAAGTACCCTAAATTAAAAATAGCCCCGGCTACCTGTTGAGCATGATCCGGTAAGAAGTGTTTATCTATGTTTTCATGTCCGTCATGAATCAGCTCTACTCTATCCAATACTTGATGGTCCGAAAGCCTTTTTCGAGTCGCATCAATGGCGGTAGTTTGAATATCAAAGCTATATACTTTCCCGTGTTCTCCAACTAAGTTTGCTAAAAATAATGTATCGTGACCATTACCAGCGGTGCCATCCACTACAATGTCACCGTGGTACACAGCTCTTGTTAAAAGCTCTCTCGCAAAAGGAAGAATACCTAACAGCCTCATTTTAGAATAGCTCCTTTTACCTCTGTGTAGTATTTTCCTTGCCAACTGTTCCGATTCTTTAGCTCTGAATCAATACCGTTTAAAACTTGCCACTTATTTAAACTCCACATAGGACCTATCATTAAATCCGCTGGTCCATCTCCAGTTAGTCGGTGAATCACCATAGAAGGAGGAAGAACTTCTAGTTGGTCACAGACAAGCTGGATATAATCTTCTGCACTCATAAACTGTAGTAAGCCTTTTTCATATTGCTTTACCATTGGGGTTTTCTTCAACAAGTGTAATAGATGTATTTTTATCCCTTGAACATCTAGCTTTGCCACTTCTTTCGCGGTTTCAAGCATCATTTCATTCGTTTCTAATGGAAGCCCATTAATGATGTGGGAACAAATACGAATATTATGTTTCCTAAGCTTTTCCACGCCGTCTACATAACATTGATAGTCATGGGCACGATTGATTAGGTTTGCTGTTCTTTCATGCACAGTTTGTAGGCCTAACTCTACCCACAAATACGTTCGTTGATTTAATTCAGCTAAATATTCCACAACATCATCTGGAAGACAATCTGGTCTTGTTGCAATAGAAAGCCCTACAACATCTTCTTGTTCAAGAATAACTTCAAACATTTCTCGAAGTTGTTCTACTGGTGCATAGGTATTTGTATAAGCTTGGAAATAACCGATATATTTTCCTGACTTCCATTTTTGGTGTAGCTTTTCCTTTATTGTAGTGAATTGGGTAACGAGGTCATCTTTTCGATCTCCAGCAAAGTCACCAGAGCCCCGTTCACTACAGAAAGTACAACCTCCATGTGCAACTTTTCCATCTCGATTCGGGCAATCGAAGCCCCCATCTAATGGCACCTTAAAGATTTTTTCTCCAAATTGACTCCGTAAATGATTATTCCAAGTGTAATATCGTTTTTCACCAAAAAAAGTTGGGATTTGCTCTTTCATAGTAATACGAACTTCCTTTCAACCAATCATAATTTTTGAAGAATAGTAATCACTTCATCTATATTTTTTTTGCTGATATCTACGTGTGTTGTAAAACGGAGAATTGTTGGTGAAAAAGACACAGCAAGAATATTATTATCTTTTAGTAGCTTTAACCACTCAGCTGATGTTTTACCGCTCTTTGTGGTATCTGCTAAAATGATGTTCGTATCTACAGGATTTATAATCTCTAATTCTGTGTACTCTCCTAATGCGCTAGCAAGCAGTTTCGCATTTTCATGATCTTCTTGCAGTCTCGTAACACCTGTTTTTAGTGCGTATAATCCAGGGGCTGCAATAACTCCAGCTTGTCTTAATCCGCCACCAAGCATTTTTCTCTTCTTTCTTGCTATGTCTATGAATGATTTTTCTCCAACAAGAAGTGATCCAACAGGTGCTCCAAGACCTTTTGACAAGCAAAACTGAATGGAGTCTGCATAGTTTGCCATTTCTTTAACAGATGTATTAGTTGCAACAGCCGCATTGAAGATCCTAGCTCCATCCATATGGACTGGAATTCTGTACGTTTGAGCCAGTTCATACACTTCTTTTAGATAAGCAATTGGTAAAACAGACCCTCCACTTCGGTTATGAGAATTCTCTAACCAGATGAGTGCTGTTTCAGGGCAATGAATATCTTCAGCCCGGATAGCTTCTTCTATATCATCTACCTTCATTTTACCGAACTCGTGAGGGAGAATCCGAGGTTGCACGCCAGCAAATGCTGCAATAGCTGCTCCTTCATATAGGAATAAATGAGCGTCCTTGTCCATGATAATTTCTTGTCCAGGACGTGAATGTGCTAATACAGCCGCTTGGTTTCCTTGTGTACCACTAGTAACAAAAAGTGCGGCTTCTTTTCCAAATAATTGTGCTCCATAAGTTTCTAACTCATTTACAGTTGGGTCTTCACCGTAAACATCATCTCCAACAATGGCTTGAGCCATAAGCTGTCTCATTTGTTCTGAAGGCTTTGTCACTGTATCGCTTCTTAAGTCTATCATCCTTTTCTCCCCTGCTTTCAAATAATCTTTTCCAATCCTATCATACATTAATATTGCTGTCATAGTCATTTTGGAGGGAGGTGTGGAAATATATTGTAGGGAATTATCACTTCACACCATGATTAGATGAGATCTATTTCACTCCATACCATACGTCACTCCTAGACGAGAACTGATAAATAAAATTTATTGATAAAATACCTAACATGACATACTATTTACTTAGAGAATCGAAATAAGGAGGATCTTCATGCCTAAAATGCCAAAAGCAATTTGGTTACTTGTTATAGGAATGGCTATTAACGTCACTGGGGCGTCTTTTTTATGGCCTTTAAATACAATTTATATAAGTCAAGAATTAGGTCAACCGTTAACCATTGCTGGATTAGTCCTTATGTCCAATGGGGCTGCAGGTATAATCGGTAACTTAATTGGAGGAAAACTATTTGATAAAATTGGTGGTTTTCGTACGATAATCATGGGGCTCTCCATTACTACAAGTAGTGCCTTTATTTTAGCGATGTTACACGAATCGTTCATAGCTTATGTTGCTCTTTTAATGGGGCTTGGCTTCGGAGCTGGATTGATGGTTCCTTGTATGTATGCGATGGCAGGTGCCGTTTGGCCAGAAGGTGGACGTAAGCCATTCAATGCCATGTATGTGGCTCAAAATGTGGGCGTTGCAACAGGTGCTGCAATTGGAGGGTTTCTAGCAAGCCTTCGTTTTGACTTTGTTTTTTTTGGTAATGGACTAATGTACGTTGTTTTCTTTATTATCGTTTTATTCTTTTTTAAAGATTTGCAACCAAAAAGAGAAGCAGGTACTACTACAAATGTATTTGAACAAGGAGCTGTGGTGGAAAATAGAAAGAGGTTTAATGCACTTATCGTTTTATGTATTGGTTTCCTCATTTGTTGGGTTGCCTATACACAATGGGCTTCTACCATTTCCGTACATACACAAAACCTTGGAATTCCATTAAGTCAATATAGTTTGCTTTGGACAATTAATGGGGGAATGATTGTTTTTTGTCAGCCTTTCGTTAAATTCTTTATTGTTCGATGGTTTACTTCACTAAAAGCGCAAATTTATGTAGGAATTGTTATTTTTTCATGTGCCTACTTAGTTTTGTCAAAAGCAGAGATTTTTACAGCATTTCTAGTGGCGATGATCATTTTGACGCTTGGTGAAATGTTTGTATGGCCAGCGATCCCTACGATAGCTCATCAATTGGCACCAGAGGGGAAAGCAGGCTTTTATCAGGGGATAGTAAATAGTATTGGAACTGGTGGAAGATTAATTGGACCGTTCTTCGGAGGCTTATTGGCTGATATTTATGGTATGTCTGTATTATTCTATGTTTTAGCAGCGATGTTTGTTATTCCGATCGTAACTACAGCTCTATTTGATCGAAAAATAGAAGGTCAAACTTTTTCAAGAAAAAAAGTGGAGTCTCGTGCTTCCTAGTTTCTATGTTTAATTGTTTGGAAAAATGTACAAAATAATGATAATCATGCTTGACACTTGCATGTAGCATGAATACAATAGCAAGTAATTACAATTATTAATAAGTCGAAAGATGACGACAAGGACTAGTAATGAATCATGATGTGTCAGAGAGTTAACGGTTGGTGAAAGTTAACCATAATGATTGATGAACTCACCTTGGAATTGCAAAGAGGAACAGGTTATCCAGACGAACCTTAGTAATCTTTGACGTAAAGCCTACGTTACAGGTGTGAGCGAGCGTTCAGATATGGAGCGCTAACGTGGGTGGTACCGCGGGAAGGATATATTCAGCCTCTCGTCCCTTGATAACACTAGGGATGGGAGGCTTTTTGTATTTTGGTACAGTAAAGCGTAAACGTAAGGACCGTACTAAACCGGATTTACGTCGTCTTTAGATAATCATATAGGAGGTTTTGACGATGACATTTGACCACAAACAAGTGGAACCAAAATGGCAAAAATTTTGGGAAGAAAACAAAACATTTAAAATGACTGAGGATGCAACGAAAGAGAAGTTTTACGCATTAGACATGTTTCCTTATCCATCTGGAGCAGGGTTACATGTAGGACATCCGGTAAGTTACACTGCAACAGATATCTTATCGCGTATGAAACGGATGCAAGGATACAATGTACTTCATCCTATGGGGTGGGATGCTTTTGGATTACCTGCTGAGCAATATGCTTTAGATACAGGGAATCACCCACGTGAATTCACTCATGAAAATATTGATACATTTCGTAGACAAATTAAATCCCTTGGTTTTTCGTATGATTGGGATCGTGAAGTAAACACGACGGACGAAAAATATTATAAGTGGACACAATGGATATTTATTCAGCTTTATAACAAAGGACTAGCATACATTGATGAAGTTGCAGTTAACTGGTGCCCTGCCTTAGGTACGGTATTAGCGAACGAAGAAGTTATCGATGGAAAAAGTGAGCGCGGAGGTCATCCCGTTGAACGACGTCCTATGAAGCAATGGATGTTAAAGATTACAGCCTATGCGGATCGTCTCTTAGAAGATTTGGAAGAACTAGATTGGCCTGAAAGTTTAAAGGATATGCAAAGAAACTGGATCGGTCGTTCAGAAGGTGCAGATGTTCAGTTCGATGTAGAAGGAAGAGATGATTCTATTACTGTTTTCACGACTCGACCGGATACACTTTTTGGTGCAACCTATATGGTGTTAGCCCCAGAGCATAAATTAGTGTCTGAAATTACGACTGAAGATCAAAAAGCAGCAGTGGAAGAGTACCGAAAAAAAGTTGCTACGAAAAGCGATTTAGAGAGAACAGAACTAGCGAAGGAGAAAACAGGAGTATTTACTGGAGCTTACGCAGTAAATCCAGTATCAGGGGAGCAGGTTCCAATCTGGATAGCTGATTACGTCTTAGTGAATTATGGTACTGGTGCTATCATGGCAGTTCCAGGGCATGATGAACGGGACTATGAGTTTGCGAAAACATTTGATCTTCCAATTAAGGAAGTTGTATCTGGGGGAGACATTTCGATGGAGGCTTTTGCTGGAGATGGACCTCATGTAAACTCTGAGTTTTTAGATGGACTTGAAAATGCAGAGGCTATTACGAAAATGATTGCATGGTTAGAGGAAAATAACCGAGGTCAAAAGAAAGTAACATATCGACTACGTGATTGGTTATTTAGTCGTCAAAGATATTGGGGAGAGCCAATTCCTGTTATCCATTTTGAAGATGGTACGATGAAAACAGTTCCGGAAGAAGAATTACCATTAGTGCTTCCAGACCTTGATGAATTTAAACCATCAGGTACGGGAGAATCTCCTTTGGCGAATGCCGAAGACTGGTTATATGTCACGGATCCTGAAACTGGGAAAAAAGGCCGTCGTGAAACGAATACGATGCCACAATGGGCAGGTAGCTGCTGGTATTACCTTCGTTACATTGATCCAACAAATGAGGAGCAGCTTGCAGACCCTGAATTATTAAAGCGGTGGTTACCAGTGGATATATACATTGGTGGAGCAGAGCACGCGGTATTACACCTTCTTTACGCTCGTTTTTGGCATAAGGTTCTTTATGATATTGGAGTAGTATCAACGAAGGAACCGTTCCAAAAGCTATATAACCAAGGAATGATTCTTGGTGAAAATAACGAAAAAATGAGTAAATCAAAAGGGAATGTTGTAAATCCTGATGATATTACGGAAACTCATGGAGCGGATACATTACGTCTATATGAAATGTTCATGGGTCCGCTTGATGCATCCATCGCCTGGAGCACAAATGGATTGGACGGAGCTCGTCGATTCCTAGACAGAGTTTGGAGACTAATTGTTACTGATGAAGGAAATTTAACTCCAAAGGTAATCGATGGAGAGGTTTCAGCTGAGATGACTCGTACCTATCACCAAACGGTGAAAAAGGTAACAGAGGACTTCGAAGGCTTACGTTTTAATACAGCTATTTCACAAATGATGGTATTTGTAAATGAAGCATACAAGCAAGAGCAACTTTCTAAGTCTCAATTAGAAGGTTTTGTAAAACTTCTTTCTCCAATCGCACCACATATGAGTGAAGAGCTTTGGAGTAAATTAGGACATTCCGATACGATTGCATATCAAACATGGCCAGTGTTCGATGAAACGTTATTAGTACAAAACGAAGTAGAAGTAGTTGTTCAGGTGAATGGCAAGCTTCGTGCTAAGCTAGTAATTGCGAAAGATGCAAGTAAAGAAGTGTTGCAAGAAAAGGCAATGGAGCTTGATAAAATTAAAGAAGAGATTGAAGGGAAGACGGTGCGCAAGGTTATTGCAGTACCAGGGAAGTTGGTTAATATTGTAGCTAATTAGTTCCTTGATTTTCTTAAGATAATAAAATAAGGCTTCTTCAAAAGGTCATGCGAATGATTATATTGGAGGAGCCTTTTTTGTGTAGGGTAGGTTTTGTGGCTGATAGGTACGACTTTGGTAGGCACTACCGTAGTAGCGCCTACCAAAGTCGCAGGTTAAATCCGGGAGAAAACGGGAGCTAGAGGGCGAAAATGGACAACGTCTATTTAAAGAAAGTACCCCAAAAGCTCAGGCTTTCGGGGCACTATCTCTCATTACATAGAAAGGAAAAACTCACTCTTCCCACATATTCATCGCAGCAGCTTGTCCTGCAGTATACCCAGTAGAAAAAGCTACGGTTATATTGTAACCACCTGTATATCCATGAATATCTAACACCTCACCACAGAAGAATAGTCCTTTCATGAATTTAGATTCCATCCGTTTCGGCTGAATTTCCTTAATAGATACTCCGCCACCGGTAACAAATGCTTTCTCGATGGAAAGAGTACCTGTCGCATTCAGAGGGAAGCTTTTCATAGAGTGAGCAAGCGAACGTAAGGAGTCCTTTGATATCTCTGTTTTTACAAGCAATGAATCTATCCCTGATACGGATAAAACGACAGGAATCATTCGTTCAGGAATCCATCCACTCAAAACATTTTTTATTGCTTTCTTTGAATGTTCTTCAAGCAATTTCTCTATTTCGATAAGTACCTGTTCTTCGTTTAATTGAGGGAATATATCTAACTCTAACGGTACGTTTTTCACATCATACTTCTTCTTCGCTTTCACAACATACTGGCTACATCGTAAAGCGATAGGACCAGATACACCGAAATGAGTAAAGACCATATCCCCTTCATGAGACTTTATTAGCTTGCCCTTTTTTGGATCTATAACGGACAATCGAACATCCCTCAATGAGAGACCTTGCAACTCTTTGGAAGAGATAAAAGTATCGTTTGCTGTAATCGGCACTTCCGTTGGATAAAGATCCGTTATCGTATGTCCAGCTTTTTTTGCCCATGGATAACCATCTCCCGTACTACCTGTATGAGGTACGGATTTTCCCCCCACAGCGATAATCACATTCGGAGCTTCGAGCGTTTCTCCTGAAACCAATTTTATTCCTTTTACTCGTTTCAAATGCTGGTCATAAAGAACATTCTTTACTTCTGTCCCTTTTCTCATTTCAACCTTTAAGCTTTTCACTTTATCAATTAAAGTATTTACAACTGTTATTGCCTTATCGTTAATGGGAAACATTCTCCCACGATCTTCTTCCTTCAAGTTAATCCCTAGATTCTCAAAAAATTGAATAATATCTTCATTATTAAAGACAGAAAAGGGACTATACATAAAGCGACCATTTCCTGGAATATTTTCTATAATGTTTTCTACTGCAGCTCGGTTTGTTACATTGCAGCGGCCACCACCAGATATGGCTAGCTTCCTTCCGAGTTTATTTCCTTTATCAACTAGTAAAACCTTTGCTCCATATTCACCAGCCGCTACTGCGGCCATTAAACCAGCAGGTCCACCACCGATAATAATAACGTCATATTTCATTTACTTGCACCAACTTTCGCACAGTTCTTTTTAAAGAGTAGCATGTTTTGAGAAAAACACCAAAGTTATTATTGGAAAAATAAAATGTAGTTTTTTTACTGCGAAATTATCACCAAAATACTTCATTTATCATCATATAGTAGTATATGAAGTGATTATGTACAAAGAAACGTAACATTTCTTTTGTTTTTTTCATTATTCTCTATTTTATTTCTGTTTCTTATGTGTTACACTTCATATGGCAAAAGAATAAACGGATATTTATGGAAGGAGGAGAGGCACATGTTTCAAAACTTGGTGAAGAAGTTTGAAGCGAAAAGAGCTGTGTGGGCACAAGAAACACAGCAAAGAATTATGGAGTATGCAGAACAAGAAAGAAAAGCACAGTTAGAAAGAATGGAAAAGGAAGCAGAGCAACAGCGTCTATTAAATGAAGGGGTAGAGAAGTACCTGAGGACAGTACATCCTACATTTCTTTTAAAACCAGAGGCTTATAAGGCATTGTTGAACATGTTGCATGCTCGCTCCGAAGGTTCTTCGAGTATCAACATGAATATGACGAAGGAAATGCGTAAAACGTATACCTTTTATAATCGTGAGTTCAAGGTATTTTTAACGTTATTAGAGAAAAAAGGCTATAAATTAACTGGGAACGAAGAGACGTTCTTAAATACGTTTTTAACAAAGCTAAGAGAAAATAATTACCACCTTTGTCTTGAGAAATACGGAGATTTTCTTCCTGAGAATGTAACATTAACGGAAGCATTTGAACGATATTTTGAAGTAATGGACGATGAGAATAAATATGATAGTGGTAATATTGATTTCTTCGCAGTTTATATAAATCAGCGTGGTATTACGGAAACTCATTGGACGAAAATGAGCTTAAAGAAAAAGCTAAAACAATTTGAGAAGTCTAATGAAGATATCGTAAAACTGAGAAAACTTGAAAAGAAATTAGAGAATATTAGTTAATAAGTAAGGCGTTTCTGTTTTTAAACAGGAGCGCCTTTGATTTTTTTGGAATCGTCATGTGAGTGGGATTGATAGTAGATAAGATGCTAGTGGGGAGCAGAATGAAATTCAAACAATAAGTTAGTTAAAGTAGGTACCACAATCAAACACGGTTTTTCACGGCATATCCAAGACATTTAGAGATCACGTAGACTATGAGAGAGCATGTTACAAAACAGAAGATTTGATATATCTGTGATATTGTGAAAAACTATAAAAGGTAAAAGATATTATAATGAGGTGTAAAAGATGAATCAAGCAAATATATTAATTGTTGGTGCTGGAAGAATGGCAGAGGCAATTATTTCTGGACTAGTAAAGAAACAGGGGACCACGGGAAAGATAACGGTAACGAATCGATCAGACATTGAGAAATTAGAAAGGTTGCAACATACATATAAAATACAGACTTCTGATGATTGGGAAAGTGAGATAGAACATCACGAAGTTATTCTTCTTGCATCACCACCACAAACACATGAGGAACAATTAAACATCTTGAAAAACAAAATATCTAATCAATTAATTATTACTGTTGCAGCAGGAATTGACCCAACATATATGGAAAAACGTTTACCAACAGGAACTCCGGTTTGCTGGATTATGCCAAATACTGCAGCTCAAATTGGAAAATCTATCTCTACCTATGTTTGTGGGCAGTATGTAACGAAAGATCATCGACTTATTATAGAGACAATTTTATCTGCTATTGGAGAATCAGAAGAATTAACGGAACAACAAGTGCATGATTTAACTGCCATTACTGGAAGTGCCCCTGCATTTGTGTATTCTTTTGTACAAGCATTAGAGCATGCTGCGATAGAGAATGGTGTTACAAAGGAGCAAGCCAGGACATTAGTATCCAAAATGGTAAGCGGATCTGCGGCAATGCTAGAAGCAGGATATGAGCCAAGTGATCTAATATCACAAGTAGCATCCCCAGGTGGGTCAACCGCAGAAGGGTTAAAGGTTTTTGAAAAAGAAGGATTTCAAAAAATAGTAGAAAAAGCAGTACAAGCAACAAATGAACATGCACGAGGAAATGGGTAATACTTACATCTACAGAGCTTTAGCTCGAAGATAACTCGGCAGCTCCCCACAGGAAAGGGAGTGGGGCAGTAGCAAATGGAATATAAACCAACAAAGTTAGTCATACTATATAAGTTTAGCTACCACTAACTGGCGTATTTTCAGGGTAGAGGGAAAATAGCATGGGGCAGGTGTACAAAAAATGTTAAAAAAGATTTCTGTAAGGACAAACACTCGTGATGAAATGATAGAAATTACGCACGAAGTAAAAAAGTTTGTACAAGAGTTAGGTGTAACAGATGGTGTTGTGTATGTCTATTGTCCACACACAACTGCTGGAATAACTATCAATGAAAATGCAGACCCAGATGTGAAACATGATATGCTTATGAGATGGAACGAAGTGTATCCTTGGACACACGAGAAGTATTTACATGGAGAAGGAAATTCAGCGTCACACTTAAAGGCTAGCACAGTTGGGTCCTCACAAGCTATAATTATTAATAATGGAAATCTGATTTTAGGAACATGGCAAGGGATTTACTTCTGTGAATTTGATGGTCCAAGAATGCGAAATGTGTACTTTAAGATTATAGAAGGATAGTAAAAAGGGTGTAGCGGAGTAAACCGCGACACCCTTTTTACTATTCAATCTTATCTTCTGTTTTCTTTTTCTTCTTCATTTGGATGGTTATTATTATCCCTATAATAATAATCAATGGAATTATAATTGGCGACAACCCAATAATGACTACAATAATACTTGAGAATAAAGAGATCATAAAATTAACGGTGTCCATAAAGAGACTTTGTGCTTTTCTCCAAGTATCTAGTGATTCGCCTTCTTGTAAGCTAGAAACAGTAATATTTCGTTCCATAATATAAATTGAGACTAGAGAGTATGCAACATTGTTTTCTAAATATTTAATTCTTCCAGTTAGTCGTTCAATTTCTTCTTGAACTTTTGATAAATCGTTTGAGATCTTTAATAAATCCTCCGTATTTTCAGCACCATCCATAAAAGAGAGCAATCGCTCTTCCACAGTCCTTTTTGAACGCAATCTGGATTGTAAATCCACATGCTCTTCTGTTACGTCATTTCCACTTACATAGCGCTCATGAACTTTTGTGCTACTAGATTCAAGATCATTTAAAAAGGAATGAAAGTGTTTCACAGGTACGCGAACAGTTAAAGAGCCATTTTTATTATTTTGGCTTCCTTGATGAAGGGAAGACTCTACAACAAACCCACCTAATTTTTTAACTTCTTCTTGTATGTGTAATTGTGCACGGTCGTAATCAGGAACCTCAATGGATATATCGGCGTTATAGATAACCATTCGTTCATTCGTATCGACAAAATTATCCTCCATCGGTTCATCTGAACCAGTGTATCCTCTGTCTAGTGATTTTTCTTCACTTTCCACAAAACCAGCATCACTATCATCATTATCATATGCATAGTCATAAGAAGCTTCATTTGTATTACTATCGCTAGAACTACATCCTGTAAAAATAGCTGTCATTAATAGAATAGCGAGAAACCACCACAGGAAAGGAGTAATCTTTTTCATTCGTTTTGACCCCCGTTTATTTTTATTTATGAATATGACGTACTATTTTTTGTGAAGGTTTCATTTTTTTATTCAGGAAGTAGTGATGTTTGCAGAATATTTATTATTAGTTTAGGTTCTTTAGGTGGAAATATGGTAAAATGCTAGCAGTATCAATGAAATGAAATTAAGGCGGGCGAAAAAATGTCTGATAATAAACAATTTATTCGTGGAACAATGATATTAACGGCAAGTATCTTTTTATCAAAAATATTAGGATTAATATATGTTTTCCCTTTTAAAGCAATTGTTGGACTTGATGGTTTGGCACTATATCAATATGGATATACTCCATATACTATTTTGTTAAGTATCTCCACCTTAGGTATCCCACTAGCTGTTTCTAAATTTGTATCCAAATATAATGCTCTTGGAGATTACAGAACCGGTCAGCGGCTATTTAAATCAGGGATTATTGTTATGTCTATTTCTGGTTTCTTCGCTTTTATTATTTTATTTTTATTAGCAGAGCCAATTGCAAGACAAGTTATCGATCCAAACGCCTTACAAGGGAATACAATAGAAGATGCTATTTTTACGATTCGAATGGTAAGTGTTGCGTTGGTAATTGTACCAGCCATGTCACTTATTCGGGGTTATTTTCAAGGGTACCAATCAATGGGGCCTACGGCTGTATCTCAAGTAATTGAGCAGTTAATTAGAATTATGTTTATCTTATTACTTACATATTTGATTATCGAGGTATGGGGTGGAGAGTTAGGTACGGCTGTTGGTTTTGCAACCTTTGGTGCATTTATTGGAGCATTAGGTGGATTAGTTGTTCTTCTTGTTTATTTTGCCAAACGGAAAAATCACATTCAAGAACAAGTGGAAACAAGTACGATAGATCATCAGATTCCTTTAACGAAGATGTACAAGGAACTAGTATCATATGCTGTGCCAATAGCATTCGTAGGAATTGCGACACCTTTATTTCAGATGGTAGATTTAATGAGTTTTAATAAGGCAATGCTTCATATTGGTTATACACAGCTTGAATCTGATATGTACTTTGGTGCATTTGCACAAGCCGCACATAAACTTATTTTAATTCCTGTTGCTGTTGCAACAGCTTTATCGCTAACAATCTTGCCCGCTGTTACGCAAGCTTTCGTGAATAATGAATATGATAAATTGCAAAGACAGATAACACAAACATATCAAATTATCTTGTTTATAAGTATTCCTGCAGCACTTGGACTTGTGTTATTAGCAGATTCGGCTTATGCAGCCCTTTTTGGTGTTGGAGATATGGAGATTGGAGCTCCAATTTTAAGGTATTATGCTCCCGTAGCAATCTTATTTTCATTATTCGCAGTTACGGCATCATTATTACAAGGTATTAACCGCCAAAAATATGTAATTATTGCGTTGTTATCTGGTCTGACATTTAAAGCTCTATTCAACTATCAATTTGTTGTCTGGTTTGAAGCTTTTGGTGCTATTATCGCAACTGGGATAGGTTATTCCATTGCTGTTGCATTAAACATATGGGCAATTGGAAAGTATGCAAATTATGATTATCGTTTCTTACTAAAAAGAATTTTACTTATCAGTATTTTCGCAACAATTATGGGGATTATTGTAGTACTTATTCGAAACGGTATAACGTACTTTCTGCCTCTACAGTCGAGTGTGAATGCTTTCATTATTGTAATTGTTTCTGTTGTTGGAGGTTTAGGAGTTTATTTTTATATTGGACTTCGTTCAGGTCTTGCTGGTCAAATATTAGGTCATCGCTTTAACTTTTTGGCTAAGAAGAAAAAGAGGGAACAAGCTGGAACTAGTTAAGGCAAAGTTTTAAGTATAAAAAAGCTTCAAGCATTATAAGGGATCAGTGAAAACTTCCCTTTTTGCTTGAAGCTTTTTCATATATTAGATAGCATAGTTAAATCTACTATTCCATCCATTTTTCTGCCCAAATTTGTAATGCATCCATAGCAGGTTCTAAATCTTTTCCTTTTTCTGTTAGTGCATATTCAATTCTAACAGGTGTTTCTGGGTATACAGACCGTTCCACTAATCCAGCTTCCTCAAGTTGCTTTAAACGATCCACTAGCATTTTATCGCTCATACTAGGAATAACTGCAGATATATCTTTAAACCGTTGCGGTCCATGTAATAAAACACGCAAGATCAGTCCGTTCCACCGTTTACCTAATAATGTGAAGGCAGATTCAAATTTAGGGCATAAATTCATTTGAACCATCGGCATCATCTCCTTAGTACTATTATACCACAGAACACTTAATTTTAGTAAGCAACTATTGTTTATACTTTCTTATCCAAAGTTGCTTTACATAGCAGCTCAGGTCGAGCTGTGCACTCATGAACCCTCAAATATCAATCTCCCTAAAATTCTTATATGAAGTGTACATTCAATCAAAAAAACTTGCCCAATTAGGACAAGTTTTTATTTAGAGTTCAGTAATTACTACGCTACTACTAATTGAGTTGGATTAACTAATTTATTCTTTACAGCATCCCACGCATGTTTTACAGAATCATTAATAAATGTCTCTGAGATAATTTCGTGAAGCATGAATCCCACAAGTTCATCCATCGTTATTCCTAAAGTAGATATCATGTAAGAAACGGAACCTTTAATAGAAAGGGAAGGTGTTCCATTTACGTCAATTACATATAGGTTGCCAAAATCATCTGTTTTTAAATCAAGTCGAATTAGGTCTTTTCCTTGTAATCCACGAAATACTTTCATCGCTATTTTTGCAATATCCATTCCTTTACCTTCGTAAGTAGGAAGGAGAATAAATGAATCTCTCTTCTCATACTCCATTGCTTTTACTGCATGACTTCTAACGTCTACATCATTTGGAAATTCTATTACAGGCAGAACATATGCATCTTCATTTCCTAGTACTGCAACCGTGTATTCACTTCCAGATAAAAAAGTTTCAATTAAAATTGGTTGATCATCAATAAGAAGTTTTAATTGGAGTAACTTCCTTGTTAAGTCGCTTCTATTACGACAAATAGACATTTCATCTATCCCTAAACTATTACCGCCACCTGTAGGTTTCACAAACATTGGATAACCTACTACTGCTTCTGCTTCTGCCAATTGATCTTCCGTACAAACAGGAGAAGGGAATGAAATAAATTTAGGAATTAATATATTTGCGTCTTTTAATACTTTATATGTTAAATCTTTGTTGCGGCATGCTTCCATTGTTTTCGGTGTGGAATGCGTGTATGGAATTTCATAGCGCTCAAGTATTTTTCGTATAGATAAAGCACCACTACCGTCATATAATGTGTGTGGTTGAGCTAGGAACCCTTCAGCAATCACAAAAGCACCGACGATTGGGGAGTGAGCTTGAATAATTTCTTCTAATTGAATTTCATCCATTAAATTAACTGAAATAATGTGAAAGGAATGAGATTCAAGCGATTGTAATAATGAAGTGACAGTTTGTATTGATGCGCATTCTTTTAGATCTTCTGTCATATTTTCCTTTGAGACGTGATTATAGATAAATAACATGTTATTGCTCACAATAACTCCCCATTTCTTATGAATACTATACAACAAAGTTGATTATAAGGGTCAGTGTTTCTATTTGCAATAAATTTTTAAAGTATTTATCTATTTTTTTTACGACAAAAAAAGAATATGTTTTAGTTGGACTCATTATATTTTATATTTAAGGTAGAATAGGTCTCTTTTAGAGTGATGATTCATCTGATATAATAGAGAAATTAATAGAGGAACACTGAAAAAAGATCGGAAGGTGAGTTCCTTGGATCTAGAATCCAAACGTAAATTATATATTGATTGGACTTTAATTGTTACAATAGCGTTGATTTCGGCTTTCGGTTTAGTAATGATTTATAGCGCGAGCTTTGTTGTAGGTTATGATAAATATGAAAATATATCTCATTTTTTTAGTAGACAGCTGCAATTCTTACTACTTTCAGCTTTTTTATTTGTGTTTTTTATGTTCTTTCCTTATCGACATTTTCGTAAATTATCACCACTGATTGTATTAGGGTGCTTTGTTCTGCTCATTTTAATTATGGTTCCTAAGGTAGGAGTAACTGTTGCTGGTGCAACAAGGTGGATTAACATTGGCGGTTTTCAATTGCAGCCGTCAGAGTTTGTTAAATTAGGTTCCATTGTATACGTGGCATATGTTTATTCAAGAAAACAAGCTTATATAAACAAATTTTTAACTGGAGTAATGCCACCGTTACTAGTGGTATTAATATTTTTTTTATTGATCATGAGACAGCCTGACCTAGGAACTGCTACTTCTATTGTACTTGTTGCTGGTTTAATTGCTTTTTGCTCAGGAGCTAGAATGATACATCTTATATCGTTAGGTAGTTTGGCAGCATGGGCTTTATACTACTATGCACAGTCAGCTGAATATCGTATGAATCGAATTATTGGGTTTAGAACGCCTTTTGAATTAGAAGCAGGACAAGGATATCAGCTTGTACAATCTTATATTGCCATTGCTCATGGTGGACTGACTGGAGCTGGTTTAGGCCAAAGTGTACAAAAATTATTTTACTTACCAGAAGCCCATACAGACTTTATTTTAGCCATTGTAAGTGAAGAACTTGGAATGATAGGTATTGCTTTCGTTTTTATTTGTATGACGATCATCATTATTCGTGGTATTGTTATAGGGGCTAGATGTAATGATATGTTTGGATCTTTATTAGCATTCGGTATTGTGTTTCAATTAAGTATTCAAATGATTTTTAATACGGGGGCAGTAAATGGGGCGTTACCTATTACTGGAATTCCGTTTCCGTTCCTTAGCTATGGAGGATCCTCTATATTAGTAACGTTTGTTTCTATGGGGATTCTTGCAAATATTTCACGGAAAACAGAAAGAGATCGACAAGAGCGCGCGTTAGATGAAGAGGCATATGAGGATGAAGTAGCTGCAACAAATGCTATTTCAAATAAAACACCTCTTCGACCAGTAAGAACATTCGGAAATAAATAGAAGGTGGAAATAAATGCAGGAGAGAAAATCCCCGTTTCAACAATTAGATTACACGTTGTTGTTTTTGTTGTTTGTGTTAATGTGTATCAGTTTGTTAGCTGTATATAGTGGGAGTAGTGCAGTTACCGAGAGTTGGACTTGGGCAGGTCCACTTTACTTTGTGCAACGTCAAATCATATGGTTTGGTGTTGGTATTATCTTAATGCTCGCTGCAATGAGTATCGATTATGATCTATTCAAAAACTTCTCGATTCCACTTTATATTATAGGAATGATATTGCTATTATTAGTTCATTTCACTCCCCTTGGTATCGAAAATAAAGGTGCCCGCAGGTGGCTAGGAATTGAAGATGTATTTCAATTTCAGCCTTCGGAATTTGTGAAAATATTTGTATTAATAGCACTTGCACATCTTTTATATAATATAACGAAAGCGCCGCGAGAGAAGTCGTTCAAAGGTGATATTATTGTCGTAGGAAAAATATTAGCTGTGGGACTACCTCCATTTGCATTTATTCTAATACAGCCTGACTTAGGAACTGCACTTGTTATTGGTGCAATAATGGGAAGTATGATTATTATGTCTGGTGTTACGTATCGGATGCTTGGCTTGTTATCATCTTTGGTGCTCTCTTTCATAGCGTTACTAATTTGGCTGCATAACAATTACTTTGAGATATTTTCACTAATTATTCGATCTCATCAAAGAAATCGTATTTACGCCTGGCTCGACCCAGCTGGAAATATTAGTGGAGAAGGGTATCAATTATATCAAGCTCTTCAAGGAATTGGCTCTGGTCGATTATACGGAAGTGGTTTTATGCAGGGACCGAAAACTCATAGTGGTACTATTCCAGAGTTACATACCGATTTTGTGTTTACTGTCATTGGAGAGGAATTTGGTTTTGTTGGTGCTACTGTGTTAATTGTTGTATACTTCCTGTTACTATACCGTATGGTTATTATTTCGTTTAATTGTAATAATACATTTGGAACGTATTTAGTTGCTGGTACAGTAGGGTTATTCGTGTTTCAGATCTTCCAAAATATTGGGATGACTATTGGTCTTATGCCTATCACAGGATTGGCTCTCCCTTTTATAAGTTATGGGGGAAGTGCGTTAATTACAAATATGATCGCAATTGGAATTGTATTAAATGTAAATATTCGTACTAAGCACTATATGTTTGGTGAAGAAGATTAAAATGAATAAGGGTAGAGAGCAGTTGTATATTTACAGCAGCTCTCTTTTTCACATCGGAGCAAGCTCTTCTTATGCCTGAGAAGTGCACGATGAAAAGGAGCACTGAATTAGGCTTCAATTTCAGGCTCCCTATAAAAAGGGGTGGGTTATTTGTTATTCATAGGATATGGCAGATTAGCTCAAGCGATTACGGACATTCTACCAAAAGATACAACGATACAAATTTATTCACGAACAAAAAAAGACTTATCACAACCACATGTTTCATGGTTAGAACCCTCGAAATTTCACTTAGAAAAACAAGTGTGGTTGTTTTTACCAGCCGATGTAATCCCAGACTTCCTAAAGAAACATGTGAATTATTTTCATAGAGAAACAACGTTTTTCTATTGTGCAACAAAAGGTAGAGCATTAGAAGTAAAGGATTTAGTAATACCAACACAAACTGTTATTCCTATCAAATTTATTACACAAGCAGATCAGTTAAGAAAAGATAAAATGGGTATGGCGGCACTTCCACGCTTATTTGAGAAGACCAAACCAGCTATTGAAAAATTGTTCGGAGAGTCCCTGCAAATTGTTATAGCAGAGGAAGAAGATGTACATCATTTAAATAAACAGGCTACACAAAAAGCAATTGATATTATTGTTGAGTTAGAGAAGGAAATGAACGATAGAGGAATAAGTAAGGAGTTGGTAGAGCATGCGGCAAAACAAATTATTCCTGGTGTTATTACTGCATACTATCAAGGGACGCTTGGAGCTTTTGCAAAACAAGAAATAGTAAAAAGGAGAGAAAATCGTGAGGGTTGATAAGTTGTTAGCGAATATGGGGCATGGCTCAAGGAAAGAAGTGAAGAAGCTATTAAAAGGAGGAGGTTTAACTGTTGATGGAACGATAGTGAAAGACGGTAAAGTACAAGTAAACCCTGAGGAAGATATTATTGAGATTTACGGTGAGAGAGTGGAATATAAACCGTATATTTATTTCATGATGAATAAACCAAAAGGAGTTATTTCTGCAACAGAGGATATAGCGGAGCGTACTGTTGTAGATCTTTTACATACTGATGATGCCATATATGAACCATTTCCTGTTGGTAGGCTTGATAAAGATACAACAGGGTTTATGTTGCTTACGAATGATGGGAAACTAGCACACCAACTTACTTCTCCGAAAAAAAAGGTCGATAAAATGTATCGAGTTCATATTGAGAAAGTTTTGAGTGCAGAAGAGGAAGGACTATTACAGAATGGTGTAACGTTAGAAGATGGATATGTAACGAAGCCAGCGAAACTTGAGTATATAGATGACAAAAATAGAACGGTCGTTCATTTAACAATTACAGAGGGGAAATTTCATCAAGTGAAGCGGATGTTTCTAGCAGTTGATAATAAGGTAGTTGCTTTAAAAAGGGAAAGAATAGGTCCAATAGACCTAGATCCAACGTTACTTCCCGGTGAATACCGAGAATTGACTGAAGAAGAAGTAGAGTTGTTGAGGAACAGTAAGTAATTAATGGATGACTGGCAAAGGTGTTGCTCACTACAGATGCTAGAGCAACAATAGCATTAAGTACATAGCAGCTTGGTTTTTTGCACAAAGAAGCAAGTAAAAGGATAAAGACCTTTTACTTGCTTCTTCTTTACGATACTTTTGTTTTTCTGTTGGTTGTTGTCCATTTGCCGCGTTTGGGACTGTCCACGAGTTTATTGTAAACTAATACATTAAGGTCTCGTTGTATTGTCCGTTGGGTTGTTCCGAATTCTTCAACCAGTTCCTTCGTGGAGACGCTCCCCCTTTTCTTAATATAAAGGTAGATGGATTTAATCCTAGTCAACATCCGGTCCGTTGAAGTTTTCAAATAACCACTCCCCTAATCGTTTTCAATGTAAAGATGGAACCAAACAATATTCATAGTCCTCATATAAAAATGCAATAGATGTAAACGAAACGAAGAAAAAGAATAGATATATTGGTTAATTAAAACGAATTAGTTTCATGTTATGGTGGAAAAATAATCGTTCACTCCTTTCTTTTATTTTATGTAGGAAAATGTAGGAAGTAAAGAGGAATATTGTAAAGTTTTTGAAAAGTCTGTAAATAAATCTTACAAATACCTCTTTCTTTCATTCATATGAAGTACAGCACTAGAAAAGAAGTATTTATATAGATCTAGTAAGAGGAATTTATGAAACGTGATAAACTAGTGACAGGGTCCTTACCCTTGAAAAATGGGTGATAATGTACCTCGTACAAAATAGTATTTAAAAATAATAGAGCATAAAGGAGAAGTTTCGATGCATTGGAAAAAAGAAGTGGAAGCAATATCAGAAGACTTGATTATACATACACAAAAATTATTACAGATAAAAAGTGTTTTAGATGATGATACCAAAACAGAAGATGCTCCTTTCGGAAAGGGTATTAGAGAGGCATATGATTGGATGTTAAACCTTGCGAAAAAAGACGGATTCAAGGTTCGTGATGTAGACGGATATGCTGGCCATATTGAGTATGGAGATGGGGAGGGAATAGTTGGTGTTCTTTGTCATTTAGATGTAGTTCCTGAAGGGGAAGGGTGGACATCTCCACCATACAGTGCCGAAATTCGAAACGGGAATATCTATGCTAGAGGTGCAATTGATGATAAAGGCCCCACGATGGCGGCATACTTTGCTCTTAGGTTAGTAAAAGATTTAGGATTACCTTTAACCAAACGCGTGCGGTTAATTTTAGGCAACGATGAAGAAAGTCAATGGCGCTGTGTGGAGCATTATTTCAAATATGAGGAAATGCCTTCCATTGGTTTTGCGCCAGACGCAGATTTTCCGATTATCAATGCTGAAAAGGGAATTTGTGATTTTGAGATTACGACTAAATCTGGAATAAATAGTACAATTAAAGAGTTTCGATCAGGAGAACGGTTGAATATGGTTCCAGAACAGGCTAGCGCTATTATATCAGGTGTCGATATGCAAGAAATAAAGTCTCTCTTTACTAACTTTATAAATAATCATAATGTTAAGGGGGAGATCAAAACGGAAAGAAGTGAAGTAGTAGTTCGGCTTCATGGAAAATCGGCACATGGAATGGAGCCAGATAACGGTGTCAATAGTGGACTACTTCTTGCTCATTTTATTCAAAAATACGTTCCAACTCTATCGGAAAAAGAGAAAAGATTCTTTTTAATCTTAGAAGATTATTTTTATCAATCTTCTCGCGGGGAAAAATTAGGAATTAGTTATTCTGATGAGGTAAAAGGAGATGTAACTGTCAATGTTGGAATTATCTCGTTTACTTCAGAAGGTGGAAAAATAGGCGTTAACTTACGGTACCCAGAAGGAGTTAATTTTACTACCTTATATGACACAATAGAAAATAAATTATCCGAAAAGGAAGCTTCCCTCTCCATCCGGACTCACATCGAACCTCATGCGGTAGAAGAACAACATCCATTAGTACAGACGTTAGTGAAAGTATATGAAGAACAAACGGGAGAGAATGCAGAGTTATTAGCAATAGGGGGAGGAACGTATGCAAGGTCACTTGATGCCGGAGTTGCATTTGGACCTATGTTCCCAGGACAGGTAGATGTTGCTCACCAAGCGGACGAATACATCTCTATCGAAAATTTAAAAAAGGCGACAGCTTTATATGCTCAGGCCATTTATGAGTTAGCGAAATAATGAGCGAAATACCAAAAAAGGATGTCACCTAGAGGTTAACCTATAACCTAAGAGACATCCTTGACATTTTTTCGACATAGATAATGGTTCTATTTATTTCTGAGTTATATCATTATCAAAATCAAAAAGATCCGTTGATAGGTAACGTTCACCAGTATCACAAGCTATTGCAACAACGACATCTTCAGGAGTTAGTCTTTTTGCAACTTGTAATGCAGCGTAGCATGCCGCTCCAGATGAGGGGCCTACAAGAATTCCTTCTCTTCTAGAAAGTTTTCTTGTGATATCGTATGCATCTTCATCGGAAATACAGAAAATTTCATCATACACATCTTGATTTAAAATAGGTGGGATAAATCCAGGACTAGTACCAACTAATTTATGTGGTCCAGGTTTTCCACCAGATAATACTGGAGATCCCTTAGGTTCAACAACATGAATTGTAACTTTTGGGAAAGCTTTCTTTAGTTCTTCTGCGGTACCAGTAATAGTTCCACCTGTACCAGATGCAGCAACAAATGCAGATAATGGCTTGCCTATCATTTTCATACCTTCCACAATTTCTAGAGCTGTAGTATGACGGTGTGCATCAGGGTTCGCTTCATTTTCAAATTGCATTGGCATAAAGCTGTTGGGGATTTCTTTGACAAGTTCATGAGCTTTCTCAATAGCGCCAGGCATTTTTTTGTCACCAGGAGTTAATACTACTTGTGCTCCATATGCCTTTAGTAGATTAATACGCTCTTGTGACATTGTGTCTGGCATAACTAGGATGGAACGGTATCCACGGGCGGCTGCATTCATTGCTAACCCAATTCCTGTGTTACCTGAAGTTGGTTCAATAATAATAGAATTTTCGTTTAAGTGACCTTCTTTCTCAGCTTGTACTATCATGTTATATGCTGCTCGGTCTTTTACACTTCCACTTGGATTCATATTTTCAAGTTTCAGGTATACAGCTGCTCCATTTTTTTCTGGTAGCTGCTGTAGCTTTACTAATGGTGTATTTCCTATTAATTCTGCAACATTGTTTACAACTTGCATGAATAACACGTCCTCTCGGTAAAATATCAATAATATTGGTATACATTATGTAAAAACAAATTATTAAAATCGGAATTATATGCTTTTTTATTATATCATATAACAATAATATGAAAAAAGATGGTGAACTGCATGAAAGAAAACGCACATCACTTTATCGGTATATCCATTCCTAGTAGTATTCAAACGGAACTACAAAGAATTCAAAAACATCTACAGCTTACGAAATATTATAAAAAAGTTACTAATCTTCAGGATTTCCATATAACCCTATTATTTTTAGGTGGGTGGGAAAAAAAGTTTAAAGAAAAGATGTGGAATAACCTACAAAATGAATTGAACTCCATCTCACCTTTTTCGTTATCGTTATTAAACATTGGATATTTTGGTAAAGAAGTAAATCCAAGAGTAATATGGGTGGGGGTTGAAGAGAGTAATCCATTACATGAATTACAAAAAAAAATAACTAGTACGGCAGAAATAATGAACTTTCCAATAGAAAAGAGACCTTACAAGCCGCATATAACATTAGCAAAATCAATCATTAATACCTGTTCCGTTTCACTAAATGATTCTAATGTTCAAACAATTACTTGGGGGGTAGATGCTTTTCATTTGTTTGAGGTAAATCCAGGACAAAGTCCTATGTATAAGACTGTTTCAAAAATTCAACTTACAGGATACAATAGGATAAGGGTGGAGTAAGTTGCCACACTATTAATTGATAGTGAATTGTATCATTTTCAATTAGTTCCATTTTTCTGATACATTTAAATAGGGGTAATGTAATGGCACAGCTTGTTAAATTAAATAATTATATATCAAGGTATGAATCGGATGTTTATCGGTATTCCTCTCGTTTCGTTCGACTTAAGAGAGATCGTTGGAATAAACTTCAACGAACTTGGAATAACCAAACAGTTGAAGAAGAACATAATGATCAAAAAAGAAGTTGGAAACAATGGTTTTTACGGAAGAAGTTAGAAGTAAAAGAGTTAGATATAACCACACATAGTCAAACCATATCAAAGCAACAGTTACGTGAAATATTCTTAACGGAGATGCTTCAGTTTCAAATAAATTGGGCGAGTTCGTCTGTTTTTGAAATATCGAATGTAAAGCGAAAATATTTCCATGACTCACTATTACAAACCTTACTAAAGGAATTGCCTGATTCTTTCTTCCTGTTTTATGAGCCTGTCTTTCTTTCGAAGAAAGCACCTGTTGAGCTAAGTATCGTTTTACTTACTCCGACAGAACTTTGGTTAATTTCTCCGATATTAGGTTCGACCAAAACAATATTCCATCATGATTCCGAGCGTTTTTGGGTAAAAGAAGATGGTAATTCAGAGACAAAAATTCTTTCACCTATCATCTCATTGAAACGAATGAGGACAGTAATTGAACCTATCTTTTTGGAAAAAGGCATATCCATCCCAATCCGTACGTTAGTTCTAGCGAAGGATAGTTATATAGATATACCTAAGTCACAATATAAAATAAAACTAATAGATAAACGTAATTGGCAACAATGGATTCAAACACAAAAAAGTCAATCTATACCGTTAAAACATCATCAATTAAAAACGGTGGATGTTTTATTAGCTAACTGTGCCTCAGTTGGAGAGAGGCGAATGGAAAATATTGTTCAATCTAACTCCATAATAGATGACTAAGAGTATGATAAAGAGTAAAATAAAAGAGTTAGTATGAAAAATCTACTTTATTTTTAATCTTTAAGTTGAACAATCGCTAAATCTTTCTTACAATAGTAAAAGACTTCAAAAATAGATCAAACCTCTAGTTTATAGGAAAGAGCAATGAAAAAGGGTTTCTTTATACTTTTTTAGTGACTTCTTATAGGGTGTGGTGATCTTAAAGGGTCACACAACATCAAAGCTAAGACGAAATTGAGGGTGAAAAGATTGAAACACTTTTTGGGAGAAGAGTGGGATATATGGCCTGCTGGTGGAGCAACCGGTGAAGCATACATCGCACAACAAGGTGATCAAAAAATTTTTATAAAGAGAAACTCTTCTCCTTTCCTAGCAGTTCTTTCTGCTGAAGGAATAGTTCCTAAACTATTATGGACGAAGCGTTTGGAAAATGGTGATGTGATCACTGCTCAAAGGTGGGTCAATGGAAGAGAATTAAAATCACCTGAAATGTGTGAAAAAAGAGTAGCTAGATTATTATCAAAAATTCATCGTTCTGAAGAATTAATAGACATGTTCAAACGTTTGGGGAATCGCCCTCTGACTCCAAAATGTCTGTTGGAAAATATGAAAGAGCGTATAAAGCACTTACAAATACAAGATCCATATATGCTTCAAGGGATTCAGTGGCTTGGAAAAAAAATTGATGGCTTGGAAGACTGTAAGCATGTAGTATGTCATGCCGATTTGAACCATAATAATTGGATGATGAGTGAAGAAAATCTCTATTTAATCGATTGGGACGGTGCAATAATTGCGGATCCAGCCTTAGACATTGCACCACTCTTATATTTATACATTCCACAGGGGGAATGGGAAGCGTGGTTAGGTGAGTATGGAGTCGATAATAATGATGGTCTCATGTATCGTCTTCGTTGGTATATGGTAGCACAATGTGTTGAAAGTATGTTGTGGAGATGGCAACGTCAAGAATATCATGAGATGACGATGTGGTCGGATATATTAAGCCAAATTTTACAGCAGGAAAATTAAATCATAGAAGAAAGAGAGAGGGTGTCTTTATCAAAAATAAAAGGCACCCTTTTCCTTTTGCTTTTTTAAGAGATAAGAGTTTATAGAATTTTTTTGAACTTAGAAGAAAGGTGTCTAGCTCCATTCGCCAGGACCTCGTGTCAAATAACCTGGCCGATTAGAAGTAAAAAGCACTTTTTTTTCTAGCTTCATCCGCTATCTGCTGTGAAAAATAACCTTCCAGTTAGAAAAGTAAAAAGCACTTTTCAACTGAAAGAACATTTTTCTTCGCAGATATGCAAGCGGATTCCGCTTTTCGTGTTGTCTAGCTACATCCGCTATCTGCTGTGAAAAATAACCTTCCAGTTAGAAAAGTAAAAAGCACTTTTCAACTGAAAGAACATTTTTCTTCGCAGATATGCAAGCGGATTCCGCTTTTCGTGTTGTCTAGCTACATCCGCTATCTGCTGTGAAAAATAACCTTCCAGTTAGAAAAGTAGAAAGCACTTTTCAACTGAAAGAACATTTTTCTTCGCAGATATGCAAGCGGATTCCGCTTTTCGTTCGTCCAGAACATTTGCATTTCGGTGGGAGACAGGATGTCGATATGATGCCGTGCGCTTTTCTTACTTACTTACAAAATTCTCTAATTTTCGTAAATATTGTTGAATTTCAGTAGAAGTAAAATTGCTCTGCATTCCTTCTTTATCATGTTGATAAGAAAATTGTTCTAAACTCATTAACGCAGCTTTCACTTCATCAGGAACCTCATTGTTTTCTAACATATTGCTTATTAAATGCTCCATTTGTTCAAACTCATCATGAGATCCATAATTTTCATCTTGTTGGTTGTGTAATATATCAACAAGTAATTGAAGTTGGTGATGGTAGTTCATCGATGTAACACATCCTTTCATTTTAGAGGAAATCCTTCAAATATAAGGATGTGTTTTCTTTGAAAAAATATGCGTATCCTTACACTTCTCTTCCTTGTCTTTGTTTATAATCAATAGTTACAGCACCGCCACCTTCATTTAGCAATGTTAACTCCTCTAACCATCGAGTAATGTTTAATCGGTGTAGATTAACGAAGTCGTCCATTTCCTTATCCCTTGGAGAGTTCTTGACATAACTATGAATTTCTTCAATGGTACCTTGAAAATTCTCATTAATAAATTCGTCTCGTAACTGAGAAATGATTTTATCTAATCGTTCAAACTGGCTTTCAGAAGCTGTCTTCAATACTAGTTGTTCTTTCAAAATATCCTTTACATGGTCAACCATGAGAAGCCTGTCCAACATTAACACCTCCATATATTTTGAAATTAGCATTGGCTATGTAACTCCCTTACCCCAAAACGACAAGAATTACACATAAAAGAGAAAAAAGCTTTTTTACACATATGTTTTCGTATAATATAGGATGGGTAGACTATCGTACAAGTGAAATTAGTGTAATGAACAGGATAGCCACCCATGTAAGTGGAAATTTACCATGGCGGGTGAAAATTCGCTGAATAGTAGTAGGTTAGTACATTCAATTATATATGGAATGAGCGAATGCCAAAGGAACTCCACTGAGAAGCAGAGTAAAGGCGAGACAACGTAGTAGACGGGAGCCAGGATGGCGACATGACGCCGTTGCTCACAGGACGTGGGTACGTACTTAGGCGGAATTGACGAAGATGTCTCGGCAGCTCCCCACAGGAAAGGGAGTGGGAAGTAGCGAATGGAATAGAAACCAACAATATTAGGAATACTAGATAAGTTAACCACCAATTGAGATTACGTATTTTCAGGGTAGACTATAACTAAAGTTATTTATAATTATATGGAGAGTGAAATTACATGCGTTTACGAAATAAACCTTGGGCTTCCAAGGTGATAGAAGAGAATTCCCAAGTTGTTATACCAAATCCGAAAGAGTGTAAAGGCAAATGGCATACTGTCTTTGAAAATAAGAATCCCATTCATGTCGAAGTAGGCACTGGGAAAGGGCGCTTTGTTACAAGAATGGCAGAAGCACACAAAGATAGAAATGTCATAGGCATGGAAAAATACGATAGTGTTATCCTTACTGCAGTGGAGCGAATAATAGAAAAACCTTTGCAAAATATTCGATTGATAAAAGAAGATGTAGAATTAATTACTGATTTTTTTGCTCCCGGAGAAGTAGATCGTCTTTACATAAATTTTACTGACCCGTGGCCAAAAAATCGCCATGAAAAACGTAGATTAACTTCCTCAGGATTTTTACAAAAATATGTAGACTTATTACAAGAAAACGGTGAAATTCACTTTAAGACAGATAATGAAGGCTTATTTGAATATTCACTTGAGAGTATGTCACAGTTTGGTTTGAAACTAAAAAACATTCGTCTAGATCTGCACCGCTCTGGAATGGAAGGAAATATCATGACAGAGTATGAAGAGCGTTTTGTAGAAAAAGGAATGCGTATCTTTCGAGTAGAAGCATATAAATAACATAGTTTGAGGGAGATGAGTTTATATGGCGATGGAGCGTTGGGAAATGGCAGATGTAACATTTACTTGGTTAAATGGTGGAGTCACTCATATGGACGGAGGAGCAATGTTCGGAGTGGTTCCAAAACCACTATGGTCACGGAAATATCCTTTAAATGAAAATAACCAAATAGAACTTCGAACGGATCCAATCTTGATTCAAGTTGATGGGAAAAACCTCTTAGTTGAAACAGGAATAGGAAACGGGAAATTTATTGAGAAATCTCTAAGGAATTTTGGGATTACACAAGAGTCGAAGGTGGAAGAAAGTCTATCCAAGCTTGGGCTTACTGTTGGTGAAATTGATTATGTTTTAATGACTCATATGCACTTTGATCATCTAAGTGGTGCCACGAAATGGGATGGGGATAAACTCATTTCCACATTTCCTAATGCTACATACTGGGTTCAAGAAGTAGAATGGGAAGAAACAAGGAATCCGAATATTCGTTCTCGTAATACGTATTTTGAAGCAAACTGGCAGGCTATTGAAGACCAAGTGAAGACATTTAGTGATAAAGTGGAAGTTGTGGAAGGGGTTCAGCTTATCCATACTGGTGGTCATAGCGCGGGGCATTGTATTTTAAAAGTGGAGCGTGACGGTGAAACAGCAATCCACCTGGCAGATATCATGCCAACTCACGCCCATCAAAATGTCTTATGGGTATTAGCGTATGATGATTACCCAATAGATTCCATCGCAATGAAACAAAAATACTTGCTTCCAGCAATCGAAAAACAAGCATGGTTCTTCTTTTATCATGATTATAAGTACCGCGTGCTGAAGTGGGATGAGGAAGGTAAGGTTGTGGAGGAAGCGGTGTTGAGAAACCAAGAGAATGAATAACATGCCAAAGGAGCCAAACAACATGTTTGGCTCCTCCGTTAGAATTTATTAGTCTTTTGTCACTAACCAACCTTTATACTCAGATCTACCATCCTTCACTACATATGCGAACATGGCATAAGTTCCATTTGCCAATTCTTCGCCATCAATATTTCCATCCCATAAGAATTCATGTACTGGACCAGGTGCGTTTGTAAATGGACCGAAAATATGGATCTCATCTCCAACTGCTCCATTTGTGAATTCAAATAGATCGTACTCAATGTAATCTGCACCACGAGGTATGAAAGAACCAATGTTGTAAGTGCCATCTCCAGCATTTGTTAAATACACTCCTTCTAGAAGTGTTACTGGATAATCAGGCTCTCCTACAAATAAGATTGTTGGTACATTGATTGTATTTAATCCATCGCTAATAGTAATAGAGCCTTCATAATATCCAGGATCTAATTTAGAAGTATCTACCTGAACATTGAAGTTCACTTGCTGAGATTTACCAGGTTGTACATTTAAGTTTTTGCTAGTCATTACTTTAATGCCATCTGGGTGTCCAGCAAATTCAACATCAAATGTATATCGTTTTCTTTGATCAGAAAGGTTTTTCATTTCAAAGCTTTGTCTTTCCACTTGGCGACCCTTGTCCTTTACAAACTTACCGAAGGAGTGGCTTCCTGGAATAGCAAGAGTCTTTGTTTGAATTGCTTCTAATACACGGATACTTCCAGCACCTTGTGTGTTTACAGGGTACGATTTACCAGTTGCAGGATCGATCACATCTACTGCAGTGTTCATTAACGCTGATTTTACATCGAATACACCCCAAGTAGGATTAGCTTCCAAGATTAATGCAACGGCACCCGCTACGTGTGGCGCTGACATACTTGTTCCTTGGAATGCAGCATAACCGTGAGGGTTGTCAGGATTATGTGTTGGAATTGTACTTACAATGTTTACCCCAGGCGCTCCAACATCAGGTTTGATCATCCAAGTATTCATTACTGGACCACGAGAGGAGAAGTCTGCTACTGTCTCGCCTACTTCATATGCAAACTCAATATCAAAGGATACCGTATTGTTTCCTAAGGCTAGTTCAGCAAGTAATTTCTGACCATCCGCTAATGTTGTTTTAATTGTTGGAACAGCCATACCAGGAACGTCAGGGTGTTCACCGGCTACGTTGTTGTAGATGATTGCTCCAACAGCTCCTGCATTTTTCGCATTTTCTGCTTTATCAACGAAAGCGAAATCGCCACGAGAAATTAATGCGATTTTTCCTTCTAAGTCTTTCCCTTCGAAATCTGCTACCGCTCCTAAACCTACATCAACAAATTCAAACTCCTCACCATCTAAGGACAATAATTCACCTTCGCTAGGGAAGCCCATTACTTTCGCTGAAGGATATTCTACCTCATCAGACGTGAAGATTTCAGATGAGAATACGTTATATGGTAAGCGATTCGCACCTACAGAAATAGCTTCACGGGAAGTTCCGGGAGAACCTACTGTCCAGTTGTCAGGACCGCTATTTCCATTTGATGTAACAGCAACAACACCTTCAGCCATTGCCCAGTCTAGCGCAATACTGGTTGCCCAGTCAGGGTCGTTCTGTGTGTTTCCTAAAGATAGGTTCATAACGTTAACACCATCTTGTACGGCACGTTCGATACCTGCAACAACATTTTCTGTTGTACCGCTACCACCAGGACCGAGTACACGGTAAGCTAAAAGTGTAGCGTCAGGTGCAACACCTTTAATTGCACCATTTGCAGCAACGGTACCAGCTACGTGAGTCCCATGGTTCGTGGAGCCACCACGAGGATCATCAGCAGGTGTTTCTTGTGGATCATCATTGTTATCTACAAAATCCCATCCTTTATAGTCACCGAAGGCATGAGCTAGATCAGGGTGAGTGTAATCTGTACCAGTATCAATGATTGCTACTGTTACTCCTTCTCCAGTGTAGCCAGCATCCCATGCTAAGTTTGATCCTATGAAGGGAGCACTATCCATCATGTTAGGGTTAACAGCATCCCAAGCAACTTCTACCGCATCCACTGTATATTCTACATTCGGATAAACAGCCTTTACTCCAGGAATTAAAAGAAGTTGTCTAATTTCATTTGCTGGAAGCTCAACTGAGAACCCAGAGAAAACGTGTTCATACTCTCTATTCACTGTTACATTGTCTACTTTACTTTCAAGAGTAGAGATGACATTTCCTCTTGCTTTTTGTAGCTTTGCAGAAGATTGGCTTTTTCCTTTATGCTTAGCTTCCACAATAGATTCTTCTGTTAGTTCAACCATAACCTTAGTAAGTACTGATGACGATAAATCCATTTCACCTTTAACAACTGCCGACTGATCAATAGAAAGATTATTACTAGCTAGTCCAAATGAAGTGAAACCTGTTACGAATAATAGCATGAATGCAAGAGCTAGTAAAAATGACTTGTTAAATGTCCTTTTCAAATGAATCCCTCCACAAATATAGTATTAAAATGTAGAACTAAAAAACGTTGCCCCCTTTCAAAGTATTTTGAAAGGCGAACCTTTCGTTTAGATTAAATTCCACAGTTCTTTCATATGTCCTTTAGTGCAAAAGAACGAAAATTTACAATAGTCTGAAAATATAACGGTTAAAGTACTACACAGAAACTCTTCTATGTAATTATAGACCTATAAAATCGACGATTGTTGTCGGAAAATCTAATACCATAGGGATGAGTAAATGACAAATACTGTGTTGTTTCTTTGTTAGATTTACTCAAAGAAAATAGGAGATTTGCTAATTTCTTATGAAGGTTTCGAAATAATACAATGTAAAATCTAAAGAATATTCTTTCACAAGGTATAAAAGAACTATTATTTTTAGAGTAAGTGTAGAGTTTTTAGGTTGAAAATATGGGGGGGATCAAAAATAGGAAAGAAGTCCTTCTGTATATTATTTATAAAAATAACATTTTTTTATATTAGGCTATGTAAAAGGACAGTGATTTTTGTGCATTGTTAATTTCACCGAATGTACCAAACTTGTGAGGGATAAGCGGACCAGGCGAGACCACGCAGGAAGGCGGAAACCAAGTTGGCAACATGAGACCGTTGCTTGCGGTTCGCCCTAGGAATGCCAGAACCCTGGAGTGAAAATCAACATCAACGTTGAACAGAGCCAAATATTAAAAAAACATCTCCCGCGGAAGATGTCTTTAAAAGATGGCTATGTTAAAGGATAAGTATCTATTTGTGAAATGTTGATTTTTATGGATATGGCAAGTCTCCTAAGGGATAGCGAGCAACCTGTAATAAAAATCAACATCATCGATGAACAAAGCCTAAAAAAGATAAGTATCGAGTTTTTAATTTCATTTTAATCCTCTTGTTTCTCTAATTTAAGTATAGAACCTGTAGTAGCATCTACATAAAATTCATAGGCACTCATGGTACCGTCTTCATCTGTGCAAGTAATTCCACCACGATACACATCAAAAGTTAACTGGTCCTGATCCAACTTTTCTGTAATCATATGAACCCAAGAACCATCAATGGAACCTAAGTGCTGTGCTTTTCTTTTCACCATCTTCAAGGCTTTTTCAGGAGATAGCTGACCTTGTGTTTTTTCTAGCTGACTTTTAGCAAGTAGTGTTACAGCTACACCAGTACCAACACCAACTGCAAAACGCTTCCATCCCATTCGGTACACCTTCTTTCAATTAGTAATCATTTTATATCATTTCTATTCTTACGCAATTACATTCTTTCTACAGTATATCGAAGAAAAAAATAAATGCCAAATTAAAGAAATTATTTTTTGAAATAAAATATAGACAACATACAGAAAATAAATAGGACTAAATACTATTTTAGAAAATAAAAACGATTATTTCGTTATGCGAAAAAACTGGAAAGAATTTTAACATTTCGTTAAAATAGGAGTAGATACATAGAATTTATGCAAGGAGAAGGGAGTTTACAATGAAACAATCTACGTTAGAAATGTTTAAAACGTTAACTCAACTACCTGGTGCTCCAGGATTTGAACACGAAGTACGAGCCTTTGTTCGGGAAGAATTGAAAAAATATAGTGACGAAGTGATTCAAGATAACCTTGGAGGTATCTTTGGTGTTAAAAAAGGAGATGAGTCAGGTCCACGAGTGATGGTTGCGGGCCACATGGACGAGGTTGGTTTTATGGTAACATCCATCACAGAGAAAGGACTAATTCGTTTTCAAACACTAGGTGGATGGTGGAGTCAGGTTCTACTAGCTCAACGTTTTCAAATTATTACCGATCAAGGACCAGTTCTCGGTGTCGTTGGATCTATTCCTCCTCACCTCTTAGATGAGGCAAAACGAAGCAAGCCAATGGATATTAAAAACATGTATATTGATATAGGTGCAGATGATAAAGCTGATGCAGAGCGTATAGGAATTAAACCAGGTCAGCAAATTGTTCCTATTTGTCCGTTCGAAAAAATGGCAAATGAAAAGAAAATAATGGCTAAAGCTTGGGATAATAGATATGGAGTTGGCTTGGCAATTGAGTTGCTTGAAGAATTAAAGGATGAAAAGACACCAAACATTTTATATTCTGGGGCAACAGTACAAGAAGAAGTTGGACTACGTGGAGCTCAAGTAGCAGCAAATATGATTAATCCTGATATTTTCTATGCTCTAGATGCAAGTCCTGCAAATGATGCTTCAGGTGAGAAAGACGCTTTTGGTCATTTAGGTAAAGGGGCATTAGTTCGTATTTATGACCGAACTATGGTAACACACCGAGGAATGCGTGAATTTATTTTAGATACTGCTGAATCAAATAAAATCCCATATCAATTCTTTATTTCTCAAGGTGGAACGGACGCTGGTCGAGTTCATATGTCAGGTAGTGGTGTACCTTCTGCAGTTATTGGGATTTGTTCTCGCTATATTCATACATCTGCATCCATCATCCATATAGATGACTATGCAGCCGCGAAAGAGCTTGTCACAAAACTAGCTCGTACAACAGACAAAGCAACACTAGAAACAATAAAAGCAAACGTGTAGCAATTAGCCCCTTCAGATTACTTTCTGAAGGGGTATTTAAAAAGATAAGTATACCATTTTTGGACTTAGAAGGTTGTCCAGGTCCAGGTGCCATCTGCTCCTCGTAAACTCGTTCGCAAAGGTGCAAGAAACTGATTCAGGCAGTACTTGGCTCGTGCCAAATAACCTGGCCGATTAAAAGTAAAAAGCACTTTTTATCGTCCAGAACATTTGCATTTCGGTCATGAAATACGCATTGCGAGTTTCTATAAATGAGAAGTTGTAATAGCAAAAGGGTATAGAATAAATGAATACATTAGGAGGATGAACTTTGTTTTCAACTTTACATATAGGTTCAAAAAATCCAGCAAAAATTCGAGCAGTAGAACATGTTTTTTCTAAAAATATAGAAATTATTGCAAAAGATGTTCCTTCCTCTGTCTCACCGCAACCACTCTCTGATCAGGAAACAAAAATTGGTGCAGTGAACAGAGCGAAATATTTGGTTGAAGAGTGTGGAGCTTCTTTAGCTATAGGTTTAGAGGGGGGAGTTGTAGAGGAGAAGGACGGGATGCTTCTTTGTAATTGGGGGGCAATGGTTACAAACAATAATGAGATATTTGTGGCAGGTGGAGCAAGAATTTACTTACCAATTGAACTAGCTGAATCTGTTCGGTCAGGTACAGAACTAGGGGAAGCCATTGATGACTGGGTTAAGAAAGAAGGGGTTCGAAAAGGGGAAGGCACTGTTGGAATTTTAACGGATGGAGTAATTACTCGCGATCAGATGTTTGAACATGTAGTACGGTTATTATATGGACAGTGGAAATTCTCGCAAAAAAGAAGAGGCTGAGACAAAAGTGTTTCCATTGCTGAGAAATTCGAACGAAATGATACTTGCGTATAGTATTCGCTACGTAAATATACTTCGCGTTCCGCGGGAAGCTGGTGAGTCGCCGAGTGCTGAAGCACTCCTGGGGTCTCACCCTTGCCATTTGATCCCGCCGGAGTCATCGTATATTTCCTCCGCTAAGGGTACCTATCGTTCGTGTTCTCAGATTTACACTTTCGTTATGGCCCAGCCTCTTCTTTATAGTCCCTCAGCTTTCATCAAAAATATAAGCCAATGCTTGAAGTGCTTGGTCGACTGTTTCTACTGTAATGTGTGCTTTTTGAGATAGCTCTTTCAAAGGATGATGCAATGATTCAGGGCGTATCAAAATAAGCGGTTTTTGTAATGTGATAGCAGTAGATGCATCCATAGCACTATTCCATTGTTTATATTTTTCTCCAAATAATGCAATGACTACATCAGATTTAGATAGTAATATTTGCGTCCGTAAATTATTCAACTTTGAAGCAGCTTCATCCTTTAAAACTGGGGTAGGTTGTTCTCCTAATATTTCTTCTCCGATATTATCTGAACGCTCATGATTCTCCATCGGTCCAACAAAATGCAAAGGTAAATTGAGAGATGATGCTTTTTCTTTAATTTTCTGTCGCCAATTGTCATGTATCTGTCCTGCTAAATATACTGTTATATTCATCTTTGTTCCTCCTTCAAACCACTTTTTCCCTTATTTTAAGGAATAATAACATAAAATCAAACCAATGATGTGAAAAAAGTATGATAAATAGGAAAATAGACTTGTTTTTTATTACTAGACCTGTGTATCATTAAATAGATTGAGTTAAAGAGAATTAGGGAGTGAGAAATATGATTAGTGGGAAAATAGTAAAATTAACAATGCTATTTTTGGTAGTAGCCGTTCTAAGCGCTTGCAATATTTCAGAAGAGCAAGTTCAGCAGCATGCTTCTGATTCCTTTGAGGAAAAATTAAATCAAGAGAAAAAAACGACAACATACAAGACAAATGATATAGAATTATATATTCCTAGCTTTACAGAAGTGGAAGTGTTAGATGAATATAACCTTGTCCTGGAGAGAGAGAATCACCTTTACTTACTATTTTTAAATGACCTCCCTTATTTTGAAAGTAGAGAGCAACTACTTGAAGAAGTTATGGTAGAAAGTGAGCCATTTATTTTCAAAAAATTAAAAACAGAGGAAGGCCATGGTGCTTATCTTATTGTTACTGAGTTTGATGACGAGCAATACCGGGTTGTAGTAGGATATAATGGCGTTAAAATTACAACGATCTGCACTCTTGCAGAAATGAACTCTACTGCTGAGTTGATGTATGACATTGTACAGTCTGTAAAAAAATAGAGGTACGAAAAATATTCCGATTGTACAATTGGAATATTTTTTTTGCCAAATTTGAACTTTACTATATCCTCCACAGTACATGACATATCAATTTTCTATGATTATGGATAATTGATGGACTATCTCTTAAAATAATACTATCGAGATAATATCCTAAAAATAAAGGATGGGTGTGAGTAAATGAAAGAATTCTTACATAGGAAGGGAATTAAGCCCTCTTTCAAATTGTATTTTATTGAAGCGCTAAGCTTTATGGCGTTAGGGTTGTTTTCCTCTTTGATTATCGGATTAATAATAAGAACGTTAGGGCAAGAGTTAGGAAGAGTTGACTGGCTCTCCCCTTATATAGCATTTTTGGAGCCAATTGGTTCCACTGCAATGGGATTAATGGGTCCTGCGATAGGTGTTGCGGTAGCCTATGGATTAAAAGCGCCTCGCCTAGTGCTTTTTGCTGCTGCTGTTACGGGAGCTGCTGGAGCAGAATTAGGAGGTCCTGCTGGTGCGTTTCTTTGTGCTCTGATATCCACGGAACTAGGTAAGGTCGTCTCTCAAGAAACAAAAATTGATATTATTGTCACACCATTTGTTACTATTCTAACCGGAGTAGGTACTGCTATGATTATTGGACCGACGATTGCAGACGCATTAGCATCTTTTGGAGATTTTATAGAATGGTCAACAACACAGCAGCCTTTTATCATGGGAATACTATTAGCAGTCTTTATGGGGTTAGCATTAACCGCACCGATATCAAGTGCCGCGATTGCTCTCGTGCTAGGGTTAGATGGTATAGCGGCTGGAGCTGCAACAGTGGGGTGTGCTTCACAAATGGTTGGATTTGCCGTTAGCAGCTATAGAGAAAACGGTTGGTCAGGACTCGTCTCTATGGGAATAGGAACTTCGATGCTTCAAATCGGAAATATAGTGAAGAATCCACTGATACTTATTCCACCAACACTAACTGCGGCCATATTAGGACCGATTACAACGATGGTTTTTCAAATGGAAAACAATGCTGCAGGAGCCGGTATGGGAACGAGCGGTCTTGTAGGTCCTATTATGACAATCAATACGATGGGGAGTTCAACGGAAGTTTTACTAGGGATATTGCTGTTGTATTTCCTTGCTCCGGCCATACTAAGTTTGATATTCTCAGAGTTGTTACGAAAAACGAATGCAATTAAATTTGGAGATATGAAAATAGAACAATCATAGGAGGAGAAAAATGGAACAGTTACAATCGAAAGAACAATTTGATAAGTTCATTCATGGTGATGGAGTTGTATTCATGTTTTCCGCTGGTTGGTGCCCTGATTGTGTAGTAATTGAGCCCCATTTACCAGAAGTAATGGAACAATTCTCAGAGTTTCAATTTTATAAAGTAAATCGAGATGATTTTATTGACCTTTGTCAGGAGTTAGACATTTTCGGTATCCCAAGTTTTATCGTATTTAAAAATGGGGAAGAAGTTCATCGCTTTGTAAGCAAAGACCGTAAAACGAAAGAAGAAATAGTCAACTTCTTACAAGAAGCAAAAGGAAAATAACAGAAAAGGCGTGTTCTACTATTCTTAGAACATGCTTTTTGGGGCCAGGACGTACATCCAATGGAAGTGAAACCTCACCATGGCAGATGACTTTATTAGATGTTTTAGTAAGAATATCTTTATATGGAATGAGTGTAAGCCCATGAGACTCCTGTGGGATTCAGAGCAGAGGCGAGACTTCGGAGCAACGAAGGAGAGTGTAGAAGTCTCGGCAACTCCCCTAGGAAAGCGAGGAGGCTGAAACGAATGGAATACAGACCAACAAAGTTGTTAAAACTAGATAGTTTAAGTTAGCATAGATAATGCGTATTTTCAGGGTAGAACATGAGTATTGAAGTCAGTTCCTTTTGTCGACACGAGAGATCATGATAAACTATGGGAGAGGAGGGCAAGATTATGAAGCCAATTGAAATAAAACGAGCAATAGAAAGCAACTTAAATAATTCGAACTGGGTAACCTCTTACGATAAAAATAGCGAAAGCCTTCGTGTCATTGATAAAGATTATAATAAGGGAGTAACTATTCAGTTGTCTGCCTTACAAGATAAATTTAAAGAGAACAAAGACAAAGCTCTTGAAGATGTTCTTCATTCTGTTAGAGAAGGGTTGCAGCTACTCCGTGCTTCTACAACATTGACGGGGAATGAAAAAAATATATACCCTGTAATTCGATCAACATCATTCCCAACAGAGACACAGGACGGAAAAGAATTTATTTATAGCGATCATACAGCAGAAACACGTATTTTCTATGCTTTAGACCGTGGAAGCTCTTATACATTAATTGATAAAGCTACACTTGAGAATGAAGGAAAAACATTAAACGAAATTCAAGAAATAGCTAAGTTTAATGTGCGCTCTCTGCCCTATTCATTGAAAGAGGATATAGTAGCAGGAAATAAGTTTTACTTTTTGCATTCTGATGATGGGTATGATGCAAGTCGCATCGTGAACGAATCGTTACTTAAGGAAATGGAAAAGAAAATCGAAGGTGAAATGGCTTTAGCTGTTCCACACCAAGATGTTCTTATCATTGCAGATCTTAGAAATGAAACAGGATATGATGTTTTAGCACAAATGGTGTTTCAATTTTTCTCAGAAGGAAGAATTCCTATTACAGCATTACCATTCCTCTATGAAAATGGTGAATTAGAACCTATCTTTATACTTGCACAGAAAAAGCCAAAAAAATAAGATGAAACAAAGTGATTTTGTATTCAAAACATGATGCTAATATCATAAACTCGGCGTTTATTTAAGCCGGGTTTTTATTTGTTTTCGATTAGACTGTGGTGGATGAAGAAAAGTAGAGGGAGGATTTATCCTTCTAAATACACAAAATTACAGATTGTACATAAATAATCATAGTCATATAGTGTCCTTAGTTGTAAAATAAGGATAACTTTCATAATCCACACGAGAATGCATAGAATTAGGTGATGTAAATGGGAAAACGAATGTATAAATTAATTGCTTCGATGAGAGAATGGCTATTCCCTAAGGAAGAACAGCGGTCTGTTGAGAAGAAGCAAGTATATCAAAAGACACAAGGTGTGAATGTTAGAAATACTCCACCCAGGGTAATACATCAATACCCAAAAACAGGGAATTTCCGATTTCCTGTTATAAAAGATGAAGAATTCGGTAGTAAAAAAGAGGGAGTATCCAAAAGAGAAGCTTCAAGAAAAAAGGTCAGTGAAACTGGGAATATGATAAGAACCACAGTCAATAAAGCTAAAAATGACTCAGAATGGAAAAAAAATAAGGATATAAAAAAATCCTCAAAGTTTCAAGGTAATAAATTTTCAGCGACAGTAACGCCGTCACCTATTTATGGATATCGAAAACCTCCGTATAAAAAGGAGACAACATCTTTAGAAACGGACCTAATTAATGCTCCACTTTCTTTAACACAGAAAGCAGATGAAATTTTTGATACTCCTCCACCTATTCATAATAATAATGTTAGTATGGAGATAGCAGGGAATGAGAAATTTCATCAGCCTGAGGAGCAAGCATCAATACAATTAAAACATGATTCAATGATAGAAGAGAAAATTGAAGACGAAACTATTTTTATAGAAAAGCAACAAGACTATGAAATAGTTATAAAAGAGGAAGAAAAACCGGCGACCCAAAATGAAGTTATGGCGAAAGAAGAAACAAACAGAGAAAAAGCAACTTCAAGTGCAAACCAAATTCCTTTTAATGTGATTATGCTTCCGAAAGACAGGGTGAATCATAAAAAGAAGGAAGAGTCTAGAAAACAAGGATATAACTATCCCACTCTTCCATTATTAAATGTTCCATTAGTAGGTAAGGGTGTGGAGGATGATTGGATTACTTCTCAAGTAAAAACATTAAATGAAACATTAGATTATTTTAGTATCCGTGCGAAAGTAGTTCATGTTACTAAAGGCCCATCTGTTACTAGATTTGAAATACAACCAGAACCAGGTGTAAAAGTTAGTAAGATAGTGAATTTAACGGATGACTTAAAATTAAGTCTTGCAGCAAAAGAAATTAGAATGGAAGCTCCGATTCCGGGGAAAAATACTATTGGAATAGAAGTACCGAATGACGTATCACAACCTGTTTTTTTACGAGAAGTACTTAGGCATAAGAACTTTCAACAAGGAACTTCTCCACTCACAGTAGGATTAGGTGTAGATATTTCGGGAGAACCTATTGTTACAGATATTCAAAAAATGCCACATGGACTCATTGCTGGTTCTACGGGTTCTGGTAAAAGTGTTTGCGTAAATTCTATCTTAATCAGTTTAATTTATAAGTCTGCACCTAAGGATGTTCGTTTACTGCTGATTGATCCGAAGATGGTAGAATTAGCTCCCTATAATGGTATTCCTCACCTTGCTTCACCAGTGATAACAGATCCTAAGGAAGCAACAGAAGGATTAAAATGGGCAGTAGCTGAAATGGACCGAAGATATGAATTATTTGCAGCAGAAGGTACAAGAGACTTAATGAGATATAATGAAAAATTAAGAAAAGTAGGAAGAGAGGATAACACTCTACCATACTTGGTTATTGTTGTAGATGAATTAGCTGATCTAATGATGGTTGCACCTAATGATGTGGAAGAAGCAATTTGTCGGATTGCACAAAAAGCAAGAGCTTGTGGAATCCACCTTCTAGTAGCAACTCAACGACCATCCGTCGATGTTATCACGGGCTTAATTAAAGCAAATATTCCAACAAGAATAGCATTCTCTGTTTCTTCTCAAGCAGATTCAAGAACCATATTAGATGGTAGTGGTGCAGAACGGCTATTAGGAAAAGGTGATATGCTTTTCTTAGAAAATGGTTCAGGAAAACCCGTAAGACTTCAAGGAACGTTTGTGTCAGATGATGAAATAGACCGTGTAGTAGAACATGTTAAGAAAGCTGGCAACACAAGTTTCTTATTTGAAAAAGAAACATTACAACATCAAATACTTACAGAAGCGGAAGATGATCTGTTTTCTGAAGCATGTGAATTTGTCTGTGATCAACATTCAGCATCTGCTTCCTTACTACAGAGACAATTTCGAATTGGATACAATCGTGCAGCTCGATTAATTGATGATATGGAGGATAGAGGCTATATTTCTCCATCAAATGGCAGCAAACCAAGAGATGTATATTTGACAAAAGACGAAATAAAAGGAAAAATAAATAAAAAGGGAGAAATTTAGACTACACACTTTCTCTTTTTTTATATAAAATATAGTAATACTGTCACTTTTCATCGACAGGGATGCGTAACAAGCTTTCAAAGGGTTAAAGAAAAATGAAGTGAGTAAGTTTATCTTATACACTTCCAAATGTTTCACCTGATTGAGATTCAGAATCAAAACTACGAGAGGGAGTGTTCACATGCAACAAGTACCTTTAGAAAATTTGGTTCAATCATTATCTCCAGAGTGGCTTCACCTATTGAAAGAAGAAGAACGATCCCAAAGAGTAGTGTTGCGTGATGGGATTCAGCAAGTCAATGAAACTGATTTAATGGAAATAGTGGAAGCAGTAATTAAAGAACATCAGAAATCTTCCTTTTATCAGTAAGACACATTTTTCCTTTCTTGACTGAGCTTTTTATTTATAGTAGTGGAAAGATAGCTTGCCTCCAATTCTTCTGGTGGCAAGCTCCGTTATGAAAATACTTATGTAGATAGTATGTTAGGAGTTATGGTAATGGTAACGAAAGAGATTAGTTTAAAGCTACAAGGTAAAATTAAACGTCTTACAAACGAAACGTTTAAATTTGATGAACGTGTTGGAGAAGGTTGGTTTTCAGCTGTTTACTTTTTGAAAACAAAGCAAATAGCTGAAAAGTACAAGCCTAATAATGTTGTAACAATGCAGTTTTTTCAAAAAAATCATGCAGTTTTATGCGGTACAGATGAAGTTCTAGCTCTCATTAATACGTTTGCTACAAATCCTAAAGAATTAGAAATACACTCTCTTAAAGATGGGGACAAAATTGAACCATTTGAAACGGTTATAACCATCACAGGTCCATATCAATACTTTGGATTTTTAGAAGGTGTAATAGATGGGATTTTGGCAAGGAGAACTTCTGTAGCTACAAATGTATATGAAGTAGTGAAAGCTGCCAAGTCATCAGGAGTAGAAAAGCCAGTTATTTTTATGGGAGATCGAGACGATCATTTCACTCAACAAGCAGGCGATGGATACGCCGCATTTATTGGTGGATCCAAAGCTCAAGCAACTCATGCAATGAATGAATGGTGGGGAAAACGTGGAATGGGCACAATGCCTCATGCACTTATCCAATTATTTGAAGGTGATCTTGTGGCAGCTTGTCGCGCCTACCGTGAAACATTTCCTGAGGATGATTTATTAGCGCTTGTTGACTACAATAATGATGTTATAACAGATTCTTTAAAAGTAGCTAGAGAGTTTGGGCAGGATTTAAAAGGTGTGAGGTTAGATACGTCTAACAACTTAATTGATCAGTACTTTACACGTAATCCAGATGTGTTAGGTACCTTTGACCCACGAGGTGTAAATCCTACACTTTTATTTGCTCTCCGTGAAGCGCTTGATGCAGAAGGTTTCCAGCATGTAAAAATTGTTGCATCAGGTGGATTTGATGCAAAACGAATAAAGAGGTACGAACAAATGGGAGCACCAGTTGATATGTATGGTGTTGGTAGCAGTTTATTAAAAATACATATTGGATTCACTGGGGATAATGTAATCCTTGACGGTAAAGCCCAAGCAAAAACAGGTAGAATATATCGACCAAATCCTCGATTAGAAAAAATAGAGTTTGAAGGTTAAATTCGATAAAACTGTTCAATAATGAAATGTTGAGCAGTTTTTTTCATTCCCGCTCTTCCCTAGGGAAGAGAGTGGGAAGTAGCGAATGGAATCAAACCAACAAAGTAAGCAATGCTAGATAAGTCAAACAACTGAGAACACGTATTTTCAGGGTAGACATATTAATTAATTTTTCAACTATGAATGTAAAGTAAAACACTAGCATAAATATGAAAACAAGAAAGCGGTTCGATTCGTGGAATTTCACCAAAACGAACTAGCATTGATTATTTATCGAGTATTTAAGGTAACAATAAGTAAGAAGATCTAATTCGTAAAAAAATAGGATACTTAGTGACACACATAATATTTTTGCTATAATGGGGAAGTATCAAAATTTGTTATCCCATTATGTAACAATTAGGCATATACTTTAACGATACCTTATGAGATGTCACAATCAAGCGGTACGGCATACTCAGAACCAATGTATTTGTGGAGGTTCAAATATGAAAAGATACCATTTTATTGGAATAAAAGGCTCAGGAATGAGCGCATTAGCTCAAATATTGAGCGATATGAAATATGATGTTCAAGGTTCAGACGTAGAAAAAGTTTTTTTTACTCAAAAACCTTTAGAACAAAAAGGAATACCTCTTCTTCCGTTCCAAAAGGAAAACATTCAAGAAGGTCAGACACTGATTGCTTCCCCTGCTTACAATGAGGAGAACGAAGAGATCCAAGCAGCGACAGAGTTACAAATACCTGTACACAAATATCCCAATTTTCTAGGTGAATTTATTCATCAATTCACTAGTATTGCCGTTACAGGTAGCCACGGGAAAACGTCAACCACTGGGTTACTTGCACATGTACTGCAGGAAGCTAAACCTACATCGTACCTGATTGGAGATGGAACAGGAAAAGGTCAGAAGGACAGTGAATATTTTGTTTTTGAAGCATGTGAGTATAGACGTCATTTCCTTCATTACAAACCTGACTATGCAATTATGACAAATGTAGATTTCGATCATCCGGATTATTTTAATGGGATTAATGATGTATTCGACGCATTCCAAGAAATGGCAATGCAAGTGAAGAAGGCAATCATTGCATGTGGTGACGATGAACATTTACAAAAAATTAATGCTCAAGTTCCTGTCGTTTATTATGGTTTAAATGAAGAACATGATTTTTTCGGAAAAAACATAACGACAGACGAGAATGGCACTCATTTTGATGTATTTGTTCGCAGTTCTTTCTTTGCGTCTTTTACAATCCCAGGCTATGGTAGACATAACGTATTAAACGCATTGGCAGTTATAGCATTATGTCATTATGAGCAAGTGGATGTTGGGATCATCCAATCTAGGTTAAAAACGTTCCAAGGAGTGAAACGACGTTTTAGTGAAAAACAGTTTGGAAGTCAGATTTTAATTGATGATTATGCCCATCATCCTACAGAAATATTTGCAACAATAGAAGCAGCAAAACAAAAATATCCTACTAAAGAAGTAGTGGCTATTTTCCAACCTCACACATTTACTCGTACAAAAACTTTTTTAGATGAATTTGCAGAGAGTCTAAAAGAAGCTGATGTAGTTTATTTATGTGACATATTTTCTTCTGCTCGAGAAAGCAGTGGAGAATTATCGATTCAAGATTTGCTAGATAAAATTCCAGGAGCTTCTCTGATTCAAGAAGAGAGAATGGGAATATTAGCGAAACATGAGGATAGTGTGTTATTGTTTATGGGAGCAGGAGATGTACAAAAATTCCAAACTGCCTATGAGAATACGACAACAACAAAGAACTAATGATACATTTGTTGTGAAAAAAGGGTTTGATCTATGTCAAAGACATTTTGATCAAACCCTTCTTTAGTAAAAGATGAAAAAGTTACAATTTTTCATCTTTGTCTACCTCTAAGCGTTTTGGACTTTCTTTACTACATAAGGTTTTCAGGATTTAGCGGCTCTAAATCACTTACGACAAATCTGCCGTTTTCACGAACTAGTTCGCCATCAAAATAAATATTTCCACCGCCATATTCTGGACGTTGAATATTCACAATGTCCCAATGGACTGCTGAGTCATTCCCGTTGTAGGCATTATCGTATGCTTGGCCTGGAGTAAAGTGAAAACTACCATCGATCTTTTCGTCAAATAAAATATCTTGCATTGGATGAAGAATATATGGATTCACACCAATGGCAAATTCACCGATATATCGAGCCCCTTCATCTGTGTCTAAAATAGCATTTATTTTGTCAGTGTTATTCGAAGTTGCTTTAACTATTTTTCCGTTTTCAAATGTAAATTGAATATTCTCAAATGTGAAGCCTTGGTATGGAGATGCAGTGTTGTATGTAATAGTTCCGTTAATGGAATTTTTTACAGGTGCAGTATAAACTTCTCCATCAGGAATGTTTAGCCTTCCAGCACATTTTATAGCAGGTATATCTTTGATTGAGAAAGTTAAATCTGTTCCTTCACCAGTAATACGAACTTCGTTTGTTTTATTCATACGAACTACTAAGGCATCCATTGCCTGGCTCATTTTTCCGTAATCTAAATTACATACATTAAAATAGAAATCCTCAAAGCCTGCCGTACTCATTTTTGCTAGTTGTGCCATAGAGGAACTAGGGTAACGAAGAACCACCCATTTCGTGCTAGGAACACGAATTTCACGGTGAACCTTTGTACCAACCGTTTTTGAATGTAAACTCATTTTCTCATCAGGTACATCGGATAGTTCATTGATGTTGTCACCTGCACGTAGCCCAATATAAGCATCCATTTGTTTCATTACATGTGCTTCAAAGTCAGCAGTTAATTCTTGTTGTTCTTCTGTAGCACCAAGTAGTAATGAACGGTTTACTTCATGCTCTTTTAGGGAAACGAATGGTATACCACCTGCTTCATATGCTTCTTCCACTAGAGCATTTACTAATTCTTTTTGAACACCAAAATTTTCGATAAGGATTTTTTCTCCTTGTTGAAGGTTTGTTGAATAGTTAATTAAATTCTTGGCTAATGTTTGAATACGAGGATCTCGCATGTTCTTCCTCCTTGTGTGATGAGTAATATGACGAACATATTATATTTTACACAGTTCTATACAAAGAAACTAGTGTTCGGAAAAAGTTATATTATTATATTTCAATTTTTTTTCAAGCAGGAATAAAGAAAAAAGCTGTAGAATGTTAACATAGGGGAGAAGTAGAGGCGTGAAATAGGTTCCACTTTTGAAAAATAGAATCATACTTGGTAAACTAGTAGAGGAGGTGCTTGAATTGGATTGGCTATTATACATAAGTGTAGCGATAATTGCAATTGCATTTGCAATTTTGGTGTATTATTTAATAAAAACGATAATATCAATGAAAAAGACGTTAGATGCTGTTTCGTCTACAGTGGAGGGTCTTCAAAAGCAAGTTGATGGAATAACGAGGGAATCAACAGAACTTCTACATAAGACCAATCGTTTAGCAGAGGACATTCAACAAAAGTCGGATGCCCTAAATTCTGTTTTCTTGGCAGCAAAAGACCTAGGAGATTCTATGCAACGCATCAATTATTCGATCAAAAGGGTATCAGATGTCGTATCTCAAAAAGCAGATGAGCAATCAGATCAAGTGGCCATGGCTGTGAAATGGGGCAATGTGGCTATGTCTTTTTGGGAAAAATGGAAGGCTAAAAAGCAACAAGCAGATAAATAAGAAGATAAAAATAAACGGATGGAGGAGTAAAAATGAGCGATCAAACGAATCGAAACGATCAAAACAACAGCAATGAGATGAATACGAAGGATTTTCTCATCGGTACCTTAATAGGTGGGGTTATTGGCGCTGCAGCAGCTTTAATGGTTGCCCCGAAATCAGGTAGAGAATTACGGAATGATATTAACGAGCAAGCTAAATTTGCAAAAGAAAGAACGGTAGATTGGACAAATCAAGCTGTAGAAAAAGGAAGTGAATTTGCTTCTACTGCAAAAGAAAGCACAACAAATTTTGCTCGTACCGTCAGTGATCAATCCACAACACTTCTTGAAAAAGTGAAGGAACTTTCTCGATCTGTTAGGAGAGATATGGAAGAGTTAACGGAATCAGCAGACAGCTTAACTGACGATTTAGAAGGTATTAGTGAAGAGATTGCAGCTTCTGTGAAAAAAGAGGTGGAGGATCTCCAACGTTCTGTTGAACAACTTGTAAAAGAAGTAGAAGAAAAAGAAAGAAATAAAGAACAAAAGGAGTCTTAATATAATGAGCATCAAGAAGATAGATCAAAATACTGATTTTCAAAAAGTTTTATCCGAGAATACGAAATTCTATTTATTAAAAAATAGCACAACTTGTCCTATAAGTATGGAAGCTTATAATGAAACAAAAGACTTCTCTTCTAATCATGAAGAGATTCCAGTGTTTTATTTAAATGTGCAAGAGTCTAGACCTCTTTCTAATGAGATCGCTGAGACATACAATGTGAAGCATGAGTCACCACAAGTGCTATTATTTGAAGAGGGCAATGTGAAGTGGAATGATTCTCATTGGAGAATAACAAAACAAAGCTTAGAGCAGGCATGGGGATAAAGCGAAAAAGGGAGATGCGTTATAGCTTAGAATATAGCGTGTCTTTTTTTTGCAAATAGGTAAGAAAGTATAACTTTTTTTGAGATTAGAAAGTAACCTAGCTCCAGGCGACATCACCAATTCCAAATAACCTACACGATTAAAAGCAATAAGCGTTTTTTTATCGTGTAGGTTATTTGCATTTCACTGGGTGCAAGGGTGTCGTTATTACGTCGTTATATAGGTTTTCTTGCTATAGTTCTCTTCACTTTTCTGTCTAAGCCGAAATCTATATAATAAGAATCATTTGTTTAAATATCTTAATAATTGTAACAAATTATATCTTTCCACATACTATGATCATTACATATTATTTTAACTTAAAATACTCAGAAACAAAGGTTCGAAAGGAAAAAATAAGATCATTTTTTTATACTATTTCACTTTAACGCTTAAAAGCGTTTAATTAATAAAGAAAAAGTCGTGACATTCATCTTTTTATCGTATATAATAGTCCATAATTAACATGATAACAATATATGTTTTATTTTTATAGTATGGAGAGGGGTAATTAGAATGGGTAATGAACAACTTGAAGAATTAAGAAATCAATTGGATAAAGTAAATTTGCAGTTGATGGAGCTAATTAACGAGAGAGCATCTTTAGTGAAAGAAATAGGGAAAGTGAAAAGTGCACAAGGGGTAAATCGTTTTGATCCTGTACGTGAACGAAAAATGCTTGATTTAATTGCTGAAAATAATAAAGGTCCTTTTGAAACATCTACTTTACAGCATATATTTAAGCAAATCTTTAAAGCTAGCTTAGAAATCCAAGAGGATGATCATCGTAAAGCGTTACTAGTGTCTAGAAAGAAGCATCCAGAAGATACGCTTGTAACAATTAATAATGTTAAAGTTGGAGATGGAAGACAACGATTAATAGCTGGTCCTTGTTCCGTAGAAAGCTATGAGCAAGTAGAAGCTGTAGCAAAAGTGTTAAAAGAAGAGGGAGTTAAGTTCTTACGTGGTGGAGCGTTTAAACCAAGAACATCCCCATATGATTTCCAAGGTTTAGGTGAAGAAGGTTTAAAAATCTTAAAAGATGTTGCAAAGAAATATGATCTAGCAGTAATTAGTGAAATTGTAGCACCTCATGACATTGAAATGGCTTTAGATTATGTAGATGTGATTCAAATCGGAGCAAGAAATATGCAAAACTTTGAGTTATTAAAGGCTGCAGGAAGTGTAAATAAACCTGTATTATTAAAACGTGGTTTATCTGCTACTATTGAAGAATTTATAAATGCTGCAGAGTATATCCACTCCGGTGGAAATGGGAACATTATGCTATGTGAACGTGGAATTAGAACCTATGAAAAAGCAACAAGAAATACTTTAGATATTTCTGCGGTACCAATTTTAAAACAAGAAACTCACTTACCTGTATGGGTTGATGTAACTCATTCTACTGGTCGAAGAGATCTATTGTTACCAACAGCAAAAGCGGCACTAGCTATTGGTGCTGATGGTGTAATGGCAGAAGTACACCCTGATCCTGCAGTAGCATTATCAGATTCAGCTCAACAGATGGATTTCCCTCAATTTAAGGAATTCGTATCCAAATTAGAAGAATCAGGATTATACAAGAGAGAAAGAGAAGCTGCGAATCAAAAATAAAACCGGCTATTAGCAAATGACGGAGATAAATCCTTATAAAAAGATGTAGCCACCTAATTTCAATGGAAAATGTCAAAGTAAATATATAGATGAAGATTTTATGCTTATTCGATAGAGGATATTTTGTAAGGTGCTAGTATACCTTTCAAAATATCCTTTTATTAATGTGATGAAAAAAGAAGACACTTTTAGTAAAAAATTTCTCGCTTACTATGAAAAAGAGAATAGTCTTATTCCATTTGAGAAACGATATAATAAAAGCGATGTGAAACTACAGCTAACCAACGTTTTGGTGATAAATCCCTAATAATTAGGGTGAGTTGAGTGGGAAATATATTTTATTAATGAAAATATCAAAAAAGTTTAATTTTCACTTAAGGAAAAGGGGAAAAATGTCGATATATATGTATAAAGAATTGCGTCCCTCCTTAAAGTGTCGTATCATTACATTAAATTATGAAAGTATGAAAACCATTTTATGTTAATATCCAAGGAGGATGTATAATGAATATTACAATTTATGATGTTGCTCGAGAAGCCAGTGTTTCCATGGCTACAGTTTCTCGTGTTGTTAATGGAAATCCAAATGTGAAACCTACAACAAGGAAAAGAGTGTTAGAAGCGATTGAACGCTTAGGATATCGCCCTAACGCAGTAGCGAGAGGACTAGCCAGTAAGAAAACTACCACTGTAGGTGTGATTATTCCTGATATTTCGAGCATTTTCTTCTCAGAACTTGCACGTGGGATTGAAGATATCGCTACGATGTATAAATATAACATTATTTTGTGTAACTCTGACCAAAATATTGACAAAGAGATCCATCTTATAAATACATTGTTAGAAAAACAAGTAGACGGAATTGTATTCATGGGTGGGGAAATTACAAAGGAGCATGAAGAAACATTTAAGAAATCTCCAGTTCCTATCGTATTATCTGCAACTATTGATAACAAGAAGGAGTTTCCATCTGTAAACATTGACTATGAGCAAGCTTCCTATGATGCAACAAAATCCTTTATTAATGAGGGGCATACGAAAATTGCGATGCTATCAGGAACACTGGAAGACCCAATTAATGGTTATCTTAAATTTTCTGGATACAAGCGTGCTTTAGAAGAAGCGAATATTGAACTAAATGATAATTATATTGTTATTGGTGATTACACGTATGATTCTGGTTTAGAAGCAATGGAAACGTTACTAGCTTTAGAGGACAAGCCAACTGCAATCTTTGCTTCCACAGATGAGATGGCTCTTGGTGTTATCCATGGGGCTCAGGATGCTGGGTATGAAGTACCGAATGATTTTGAAGTAATCGGTTTTGACAATACCCGATTAACAACGATGGTCCGTCCTACATTAACTTCTGTCGTTCAACCAATGTATGATATTGGAGCAGTATCTATGAGATTACTTACAAAATATATGAACAAAGAAGAAGTAAGTGAGAACGTAGTTTTATTGCCACACCGTATAGAGTTTAGACACTCAACAAAAGTCAGTAATGAAAACTAAACGATAGCTTAGGAATCAAGGCATAAATATGGTTAAATCATGTAGGTGTTAATGAATTGAAAAAGAGTGGCTCCTTTATGAACTCCATTATGTTCTACATCTATGCTTCCTAGCTATTACACAACAAACATAGAGATAAAACTGAGCAATTATGGGGAGAGAATTATGAAAAAACTAGATTTATTAACACCTATTGGAATTTTCGTGGGATTATCCATGATTCTATTAGCTATATTTACTAGTTCCGCTGGAGTTGGAGATGCTGGTTCCTTTTTTCAATGGACATCCATTTTTATTGTAATAGGTGGTATGTCAGCTGCAATTCTTATTAACTTTACACTACCTGATCTAAAAACACTTCCAAGCGTTTTTAAAGAATCTTTCCAAACGAGAAATCATGATCTTCAAAAACTAATTTCCACGTTTGTAGATTTATCTTCAAGAGCAAGAAGAGAAGGTTTACTTTCGTTAGAAGCAGGCATTGAAGATGTAGACGATCCATTTATTGTAAAAGGGGTTTTGTTGGCAGTAGATGGGATCGAACCAGATGTAATAAAGGATATTATGATGGCTGAAGTAGTTGCAATGGAAGAACGTCATAAAAAAGGTCGTTATATAATTGAAAAGGCAGGAGAATATGCCCCCGCTTGGGGAATGATTGGAACATTGATAGGTTTAGTACTCATGCTTCAGAACTTAAATGATCCGTCTACCCTTGGACCAAACATGGCAGTTGCGTTATTAACTACTCTGTATGGAACGTTACTTGCTAACTTAGTTTTCTTACCTATGGCAAATAAATTAAGTTTAAGTACGGAAGAAGAAGTATTTGTTAAACAAATTATAATTGAAGGAATAATTGGGGTTCAATCAGGTCAAAACCCAAAAATACTTCAAGAAAAATTAAGTGCATTTCTTCCTAATCATGCTAAGAAAGAGACAGAGGATGAAGGGGAGGAGAATGATGAATAGGAGAAAGACATCTAGAGATACAGATAAAGGTGCACCTAAATGGATGGTAACATTTTCTGACTTGATGACGCTTATTCTTGTATTTTTTATTCTGTTATTCTCTATGTCTGTAGTAGATGATGCTAAATTTAATGCAATCGCTGAGTCGTTTAGAGAACGTTCTATGTTTGACTTTAATCCATCACTTATCCCTTTTGATAATCCAGCAGAGGAAGTTGATAGAGATACTGACCCATATGAACGAGATGATTCGTCTCAGGAAGATTTTCTAGATTCAGATAATGAGGATATGGATAAAGATAAGGAATTGGATGAGTTATTAAAAGAGGTACTAGAATATTTGGAAGCTAATAATTTATTAGATACCATTACAGCAATTAGAAATGAACAGGGTGTAGTATTAGTTCTTCAAGAGCAAGTTTTATTCGAATCTGCTCGTGCACAGATAATCCCTGGTGCTAATGAATTTCTAAAAAAAGTAGGCACACTTCTTGAAACAATTCCTAACGTTATTAAGGTGGAAGGTCATACAGATAGCAGACCTATTAATACTATTCAGTTTCCATCAAACTGGGAATTATCGGGGGCTAGAGCTAGCAGTATCATCCGCCATTTATTAGATAACCATGACTTAGATCCAGCAAGGTTTATTTCTGTTGGTTATGGTGACACTAGACCTGTTGCACCAAATACAACCGTTGAAAATCTGCAAAAAAATCGTAGAGTAGTTATTGTAATTTCTGACCCAACTATAGAGAGTTATTAGTATTTCCGGGGAAATCCTCGGGAATTTTATTTTGTACATGAACTGGTAAATATATTACCGCTACACGATGAAAATGAAGCGAAAGGCTTGTTTTTTAAAAGACCAGAAAGTATAACCTTTTTGAACTTAGAAAGTTGTCTAGCTCCAGGCGCCAGGACCTCGTGTCAAATAACCTGGCCGATTAAAAAGAAATAGCACTTTTTATCGTCCAGAACATTTGCATTTCGGTCCTGAGAGGGCGCCTTACGCTTTTCTTAATAGTGATACAAATGAGGTGACAGGATGAACATTGGTATTATAGGCGCTATGATAGAAGAAGTAGAGTTTTTCTTAGAATCCATTGAAGATTTAAAAGAAGTAAAGAACGGAAATACCTTATTTTATACTGGAACTTGGCACGAACACCATGTAACTATTTGTAAATGCGGGGTAGGTAAGGTAAATGCTGCTATGACAGCGCAACTCCTCATTGATAAATACGAAGTAGAAACAATTATTTTTACTGGTGTAGCAGGTGCATTAGATCAGAAGTTAAACATTCAGGATGTTGTAATTTCTACAAGTTGTCAAGAACATGATATTGATGCAAGCCCACTAGGTTTTCCACGGGGAACGATACCAATGTATGATGGAACGTCTGACTTCCCAGCGGATAAAAAGTTAATTGATACAGCTTACATCGCTGCAAATGAAATTGTACCGAATCATATACAAGTATGGAAAGGCAAAATTGTTAGTGGAGATCAGTTTATTGCAAACAGGGAAGAAGTAAATCAACTGAAAGATCTATTTTCTGCCATATGTGTTGAGATGGAAGGTGCGGCAGTCGCACATGTGGCTAATTTTAACCATATACCTTATGTTGTTCTACGTTCGATCTCTGATAAGGCTAATGGAGAAGCTCCTAATAGCTTCGAGACATTTGTTAAAAATGCAGCAAAAACTTCAGCTGAAATAGTGGAAAGAATAGTGGTTTTGTTGAAATAAGGAGAGAAAGGACTTGTTGGAAGTGAATCCTTTTTTTACAATTAAAGTATAACTTTTTTGACTTTGATAGTTGTCAATCTCCAGGCGCAATCACGTCATGCCAACCACCTATGCCCACATTATGTAGGCATAGGTGGTTTTTGGACACATTGTCTTTGTTAAAAGATAAGAAAGTATAAAATTTTTGGACTTAGAAAGTTGTCTAGCTCCAGGCGCCATGACCTCGTGTCAAATAACCTGGCTGATTAAAAAGTAAAAAGCACTTTTTATCGTCCAGAACATTTGCATTTCGCCGGGAGACAGGATGTCGACATGACGCCGTGCCCACAGGACGTGGGCTGTTCTTAGGCGGAATTGGGGCGCCCTTGCACTTTTCTTATTAGATTATGTCATGAATTAGTTTTAATGTATTCATTACTGTCCGCTCATTTTTTTGTGTAATTACTTCTTTTCTAGGTATTTTCGGATATAATGTAGGTTCATCTAACCAGCTTGCAGGAAGTACGTTTTCAGTTTCTTTTTGCCATTTGTCAATCCAACTAGAAGGGATCGGTTTTCCTTTCATTGATTGGTTTGTCATTTCAAGCCATATGGCAGCCCATGCACGAGGAACAACACGCCAAATATCATAACCACCACCACCAACTGCAATCCAACGTCCTTCACAATATTGGTGAGCTAATTCATGAGCTAATTTAGGAATTTGATGAAATAGATTTAATGTTCCACATAAATGTGTTAATGGATCATAATAATGTGAATCAGCTCCATTTTGTGTAATGATAACATCTGGTTTAAAATAATCTGCGACAGCACGGAAAGTTTTTTCATAAGCAAACAGGAAAGATTCATCTTCAGTGAATGCTTCTAGTGGTACATTAAAAGAATAACCATAACCTTCACCATCACCGCGTTCATTAACATTTCCTGTACCTGGAAATAAAAAACGACCACTTTCATGTATGGATAGTGTGCAGACGTTAGGGTCATCATAAAAAGCCCACTGAACCCCATCACCATGATGTGCATCGGTATCAACGTAGAGTACTCTTGCATTATATTTTCGTCGCATATACTCAATTGCAATGGAGCTATCATTATAAATACAAAATCCAGAAGCTTTCCCACGAAATCCGTGATGCAATCCTCCACCTAAGTTTAGTGCATGTTTATATCCATGTTCAAAAACTAGATCTACTGCGGAGAGGGTTCCACCAACAAGCCAAGCAGCCGCTTCATGCATATTTGGGAAAATAGGTGTATCTTCTGTTCCTAAACCGTATGTTAAGGAATAAGAAGAACGAAACTTGCCACTGCTCGAAGCCTTTACAGCCTCGACGTAATCTGGATCATGAATATATAAAAGTTCTTCGTCTGTTGCCATTCTCGCTGGTAAAACATGTTTTGGGTCAATAGCATGCACTTTCTCTAAAAGATCTTTTGTAAGGATTAGTCTTTTTTGATTAAAGGGATGTTCGTCTGAAAATTTATAGTTTAATTGCTCTGGTGAATAAATGTATGCTGCATCAAAATTCATTCTTTCATCTCCATGTCATTAGGCCATAATATGCTATAACCTTTTTCTTTCAGTGATTTTGTAAGTCGTCGTAAATCGATTCCTTGTAATCGGAAAACAAGAATTTTTTTCTTTACCTCTTTACTAGGATAGACTAACACACTTTGGATATTTATATTATGGAGTTTTACTAGTGAAGCAACTTCGGACAACATTCCAGTTATATTTGGTACTTCTACCTCTAATCTTGATGATGGAAGATCTGCTCCAGTAAGTTTTACAAGTGTACGTAATAGATCTTTTTCTGTTATAATTCCGATTAACTTTCCATCTTCTTCAATAGGTAAACAACTTATGTGATATTCTGTCATAGTATAGGCAGCCTCTTCCACAAAATCATACGGAAGCGCTGTCATTACATCTGTCACCATAATCTCCTTGACAGGCTTATGAAGATATTGGGAACTATCCGTTTCAAAAACCGAAGGACTAGCATCACGTATATCTCGATCAGAGATGATCCCAATGATATCATTATCACCATTCACTACGGGAAGATGGCGAATCTTTTTTTCTAGCATTAATTGAAGTGCTTCGTTTATCGTATGTTCAGGAGTGATTACAATAACATCCGTAATCATAATGTCTTTTATATTCATACTAATCTCCCCTTTTATATGTTAAGATCAGATCATGTATTTATGTTTAAAGCGTATTCTATCAAATTCATGGACTGCATCTGGAGTTACCCTTTTACCAATTTTTGCCATTAAACAGTTTGCAGGATGGGAACAAATTTCAGGATCATCCGTTGCATACCACTCTAATCCACCCGAATTCATCACCTTCTCCATAATGTCTCGGTACTCCCAAATGGATAAACCGGTACCACGTAAATCCCAATGCCAGTAATATTCAGTTGTGATGATAATATAATCTTCCATGGCGTCATCAAGCATGGATAACTGTAATAGGTGTTTGGCTATCTTATAGCCACGATATTTTTGAGAAACCTCGATTGCACCCAATTCTAATAAGTTCTCTAAGTTCACTTCAGACCATCTTTCTAGAGGATCTGGATATAGAAAAATTGCATAACCAATAATTCTCGTACCTTCACGTGCTATGATAATTCTGCTCTCTGGTAGTTCAACTACCTTTAATAAGGCATCATACTGTTTTGCAGGAGGACGAAAAGCGACAAGGCCTTCATCCATTTCGTAGGCTAATAAGGATGCTTTTGTTATAGGTCCTTCAACAACAATGGGGAAATCTTTATTCTCTAGCTCCATGGAATGGAAGGTTTTATTATGTTTCATCAACAAACCACCTTCTTCTGAGTTAAGGGATATTTGTTATATCTTTTACTATATCATATCCGGACATATAGGACATATATTGTCAAAAAATTCTCATATTTATTTTTTTAAAAAAAAGCTGTGTCTTGTAGTCATATAAATGACCAATGACACAACTTTTATTGCTAGTTATCTTTCTTTTTAATATCGTCCTCGGTCCCTACCTGGACGGTCATGTTCATCACCGTTTTCGTTGCCATTCCCATCATCGTCGTCTTCTTCATTTCTTTTTTCTTCTTCTTCTTCTTCCTTGCGTTTACGTTCTTCCTCTTCTTGACGTTTACGTTCTTCTTCTTTTTTCTTTTGCTCTTCAATTGGATCAATATATTCCCCTATAATCGCTTCTTCACTTGGATAGGATTCTCGTCCAGCTACATCGATAGCAGTAACGTAATATGCACCACTTCGTCCTGTATATTCATAATCCTCATCCCATTTAACGCTATTAACGAGAGTAAATTCTACTCCTACCTCCGGAGAATAATATACTCGGTACCCAATGACATCTCCTTCGTGATGTTCACTCCAAGATATTGAACTATCTGTAGCGGAAAGAGATTTTAAAGAATCAGGTGTTTTACCATTATCAGGAGCTTCTTTATCAGGGATTATCATATCCCATTTGTCCGGAATAAATCGAGAGAAATCACTATCTTCACCAAAGTCAAAATACTCTTCTTTTACAGAGACTCCTTCATTTGTAAATTCCAAAGGAGTAGCTTCTAATGCCTTGTATAAATCTCCATCAACTCTTACATAATTAACTCTTGTGAGACTATCATCGACTTCAGTTGGCACAAATCTAGAATTAAATAGATCTGTTGTAACCAATCCTGCTTCACGGCAAAGATCTGAAGGTAGCTTTCCTGATATTCCACAAATCGATTGACGAACAATCCCGCTTGGTGATTCGAATCTTGAAGAAGGTCCGATAAGTTCTGGATCAATTTCATAAGCCGCGTTTATTAATCTAGCCCAAAGCATTTGGGTTCGTTGACCGTAGCTATATCCGTGGATTCTTTGTGGTATATTTCCATAAGCATAACCTAGCCATATGCCCATTGAGATATTAGGATTAAATCCAACAAACCAAGAGTCTCTGATATTGTTAGAAGTACCTGTCTTTCCTGCCCAATCTGCTGATACTTGTAAATATCCAGGTAATCCAGCTGCGGTACCTGGAGAACGTAAAACATCTCTCATCATATCAATCATTAAGTAGGACGTTTGTTCTGAAAATATCTCAATTTCGTTCGTTTCATGTTGGAAAATGATTTGTCCGCTTGATGATTCAATCCGTTCTATCATATAAGGTTCGTATCTTTTTCCATAATTTCCGAAAGTAGAAAATGCACTTGTATTTGCTTCCACGGTCATATCAATTGTTCCCAAGGTTGTAGCAGGGTAAGGTTCGTTGCCAATAAAGTATTTTTCGAATCCATAATTTATTAAGGTTTGGCGTGCTATATCATGAGGGATTTTTTCAAATTCCCTAACAGCAGGAACATTTCGAGATCGGGCCATTGCTTCACGAGCAGTAATTAGACCCAAGTAATTATTATCAAAGTTAGGTACTGGTTTTGCTTCATTCCCTGGATAGTTATATGGAATATCTGGTGTAATAAAGCCAGGTTGGAAAGCCCCGACTTCAAAGCCAACTCCAAAAGTTAATAATGGCTTCATTGTTGAACCAGTTTGACGATCTGCTTGAGTAGCATGATTTAATTGCTCTAATTGATAATCACGTCCACCGATAAAACTGATTATTCTTCCTGTTTTATTATCTATTAACGTGGCTCCAACTTGTTCTGGGCGGATTCGCTCAACTTCTTCACCATGTTCATTAATAACTGTTTCAGTACGGTCATTGGCAAACAAGTTAAATTCTTCTACCACTTTTTGTTGTACGTCATAAATATCTTTATCGATGGTTGTATAAATTCTATACCCATTTCTATGCAGTGTTCTTGTGGCTTCTTCTCTATATCTACTTCTTACTAGACTTCTTTGGCCTGGATCTTCTATTTCGTCAAGATCTATGTTATCTTCATCCATCATTACCTTAGCAAGTATATCAATTGAACGTCTTCTTACTTCATCTGTGATATATGGATAATCCTCTAATCCACTTCTTTGTGGTGGAATGAGGTTTTCAATTATATCATAAGCTAACGCTTCACGGTGCTCTTGCTCAGTAATATACCCCTCTGTTAACATACGGTTTAATACGGTTCTCATTCGGTTTAATCCGGCATCCATATTTTCTTTTACTTGAGCTTCACCGTCTATCCTAGATGTAAATGGTGTATAAGCAAAGGGGCTTTGCGGCAGTCCTGCAATAAATGCAGATTGAGCAATGTTTAAATCCTTTGCATCAACACCAAAAATCCCCTGTGCCGCAGCTTGTACTCCAGCTATTTGTGTTCCGGAAGAGTTCCGTCCATATGGAACAACATTTAAGTAAGCTTCTAGAATTTCTTCTTTATCAAAAAATTGTTCAAGTCGGAGAGCGAGAAGAATTTCTGATGCTTTCCGATCATGTGTTACATCACTTGTTAGTACTTGGTTTTTTATCAATTGCTGTGTTAGTGTACTACCACCTGTTTGCATAGCAGCATTAGAAAAGTCTTGATAAAGTGCACGCAACAATGCTTTTGGAACAATGCCATCGTGCTCAAAGAAATATTCATCTTCCGTTGCAATGACTGCATTAATTACATGAGGAGATATATTTTCTAATGAGACTTCTCGACGTTCTAATGGACTTGGGAGATCTCCGAGCTTAATATCATTCGCAAAATATATTTCTGTAGCTTCCTCATAATCATAAATATCTCGTTGTAGGTCTTCATAACTACGAATAGGCTCGTCCTTTACTAAGGATGCAAAATATCCCGCACCAGCCCCACCTACAAAAAAGACAAGCATTGTCCCTAATATAATAAAAATTAAAAACAAGTTCCATACTACTTGTGAGGTTATTCTTACCCCTTTAAATAACGATTGAGTTCCGCGTCTTTGGAAAATTTTATTGAGAGAAAATCCTTTCTTACTCATATTAATACCTCCTAAAAAGTCATGAATATTATAGCATAAATCAGGAAAGATTTGATAGATTACATATTTTTTTCGCTGCTACATTGACAAAAGGAATGGAAAAGATTACATTAGTTCTTAGAAATATTTATATACTTAGACGTTGAAAAGGAAAAGTAGTTTCCGTCTCCCTGTTTCAGAAAGTCGGTGTAGCTGTGAACCGATACAAAGACGAAAATGAATTACGACCTTGGAGTTATTCTCTGAAAAGAGAACGTAGGAAGGCGTTAACTCACTTGAGAGGAAAATATATTAGTTAATTTTCAATCAGGGTGGTACCGCGAGCATCTCGTCCCTTTTTTTGGGAGGAGTTTTTTTGTTTTTTAAACAATGAAAGAGAAGGAGAGAAAATCATGACATTACTTGAAGATTTACAATTTCGTGGTTTAGTAAATCAGGTGACAGATGAAGAAGGTTTAACTGAACTTTTAAATAAGGAACAAGTAACATTATATTGTGGCTTTGATCCAACAGGAGATAGTTTGCATATTGGGCATTTATTAACAATTCTAACATTGCGTCGTTTTCAAAATGCGGGTCATAAACCGCTAGCACTAGTTGGTGGAGCAACAGGATTAATTGGGGATCCAAGTGGCAAAAAAGCGGAAAGATCATTGAATGAACAGAATGTAGTTGTAGAATTTAGTAATAAAATTAAAGATCAATTATCTCGATTTTTAGATTTTGAAGGTGAATCAGGAGCTAAGCTTGTTAATAACTATGACTGGATTGGATCTATGTCTGTTATTGATTTTTTACGGGATGTTGGGAAAAATTTTGGTTTAAACTACATGTTAGCAAAAGACTCTGTAGAATCTAGAATTTCTTCAGGTATCTCATTTACAGAATTTAGTTACATGATTTTACAATCGTATGATTTTTATCAATTATATAGGGAAGAAGGCTGTAAACTTCAAATAGGTGGAAGTGATCAATGGGGAAATATTACTGCAGGGTTAGAATTAATCCGTAAAATGTCTGGTCAAGAAGAGGATGAAAGAGCAAAAGCTTTTGGTTTTACTATACCATTGGTAACAAAATCTGATGGAACGAAATTTGGTAAAACAGAAGGTGGAGCTATTTGGTTAGATTCAGAAAAAACATCTCCTTATGAGTTTTATCAGTTCTTACTTAATACTGATGACAATGATGTAATTAAGTTCTTAAAATACTTCACTTTTGTTTCAAGGGAAGAAATTGAAGCGTTAGAAGTAGAAAGAAATGAGCGACCTCATGAACGTGCTGCACAAAAACGTTTAGCGGAAGAGCTAACTACTTTCGTCCATGGAGAAGCCGCTTTAAAGCAAGCGGAAAATATCTCATCAGCATTATTCGGTGGAGGAAACTTAAAAGAACTCACTGCTGATGAGGTACTCCAAGGATTTAAAGATGTTCCTTCTTATACAGTTACAGAAGGAGAGATTGGGTTAATCGACTTATTAGTAAATGCAGGAATTGCTTCATCAAAACGTCAAGCTCGAGAAGATATTAGTAACGGTGCAGTTTATATTAATGGAGACCGATGTCAGGAGCTTGAGAAAACAATATCTGGTGCAGATAAAATTGATGGTCAATTTACAATCATTCGTAGAGGGAAAAAGAAGTTCTTCTTGATTCGTTATGCCTAGATAAAAGGGGAAGGGTTGTGCAGCAGGGGAAGCCTGCTACACAGCCTCTTTTTCCTATAATAATAAAACACAGCCCATAATAGGCTGTGTTTTATTATTATTAACGAGAGTAGAACTCAACGATAAGTTGTTCGCTGATTTCAGCAGGTAATTCAGAACGCTCTGGTAGACGAGTGTATTTACCTTCTAAAGCTTCAGCATCAAACTCAAGGTAACCAGGTACGAAGTCGTTTGCCTCAACAGAGTTTTTAACGATGTCAAAATTACGTGATTTTTCACGAACTGCAATTACTTGTCCAGGTACTACACGGTATGATGGGATATCAACGCGTCCACCATCTACAGTGATATGTCCGTGGTTTACTAATTGACGAGCTTGACGACGTGTACGAGCAAGACCTAAACGGTAAACAAGGTTATCAAGACGAGATTCAAGCAAGATCATGAAGTTCTCACCGTGGATACCTTTTAATTTACCAGCTTGAGAGAATAATTTACGGAATTGTCTTTCGTTCATTCCGTACATGTGACGTAACTTTTGCTTCTCTTGAAGCTGAAGTCCGTATTCAGAAAGTTTTTTACGTTGGTTAGGACCGTGTTCTCCAGGTCCATAAGGGCGTTTTTGAAGCTCTTTTCCAGTTCCGCTTAGGGAAATTCCTAAACGACGGGAAAGCTTCCAACTTGGTCCAGTATATCGAGCCATATTTAGCTCCTCCTTTATATTAAAAAAATCCGTGAAAATAAATAACAGTGGCAATCTCATTCATCTAGTCATTTTATTTTCATGTATCCTCGCCTCGACAGCTAGAGGTTACTCGATACACCTCGTTTTTTAGCAACGGTACGCCGTTGCGACACAGTTGTGCCAGCACATATATGTAGTGCTATCAAACGGGAATAAAATGGATGCCAAATGACGTTTACCTTGGCTGTCTTATTAACACAAAGAATAGTGTATAATTTTTTGGCAATGAAGTCAAGTGAATCTTATGCATAGAAAGAAAGAAATTTTTATTATTTTTCATAATTTTATATATCAGAAGGTAAGGTTTTTGTTATAGGATAGGAGTAAGGATTGCTTTATATTTTTTCTAATCTTTATGACAGAATAACCCTTATAAAGATAGAAAAAGGAGGCTGGGGCATAGGTGTTCTATTTCTCTAAGAAATCCGAACAAATACTTGTGTAAAATATTCGCTTCGAAAATATACTACGCCTCCTTGTGCTTAAGCACTGTGGGTGGGGTCTCACCTTTGTCTTTTAATCCCGCAGGAGTCTAAGTATATTTCCTCCGCTAATGTTGTTGTCTGACGTTCGTATTTTTCACTGAAATATTTTAGTTATGTCCTAGATTTATTTGTACAACTTACAAATAAGAAACTAATGTTTTTACATACAATTCAAGGCCATACTGATCTTCCTCAGAAAAACGATTCTTTAATGGACTATCAATATCTAACACACCGAGAAGTTCTCCGTTTTTTATGAGTGGGATTACAATTTCGGAATTAGAAGCTGCATCACATGCAATGTGACCTGGGAATTCATGTACATCTTTTACGCGAATCGTTTTTCTTTCTTTTGTTGCATTACCACAGACACCCTTGCCATCAGGAATTCTTACACATGCAGGGAGCCCTTGAAATGGCCCTAAAACTAATTCGTTGTTTTTCCATATATAGAATCCAACCCAATTTACATTTTGTAAAAACTGATTTAACAAAGCAGAAGCATTACTTAAGTTTGCAATAGTATCGTTTTCCCCATCTAATAATGCTGAAAGTTGTTTTGATAATGATTCATATTGCTGTTGTATTGGTCCATTATAATTTTGAACTTGAAACATGACACTACCTCCTCTTACTATTTCAAAAAGTATATCATAATTTACGTTAGTGTAGTAAAGCGAAACGATGTGAAAGTTGAATAATAAGGTGGTGATAGAATGAAAAGCAAAGCTTCAAAGGAAAAGGTTATTAAAGCATCTATTGACCTGTTTAATGTGCAAGGTTTCTCAGGAACTTCTGTTAGAGATATTGCAAGCAAAGCAAATTGTAATGTAGCGCTAATCTCATATTATTTTGGAAATAAACAAGGACTTCTCGAGGAACTGATTACACAATTTTTAGAAGGTTATATTGAAGTTATTGAGTCGCATGTGAAGAAAGCAGAATTAAAAGTAGATACTGCTTATGATTGTCTGTTAAATGCTATTTGGGAAGTATTGCTATACCAACAAGAAAAACATCAACTTGCTCGATTTGTTCATAGAGAAATAACATTAGACACTACACTTGTTAGAGAATTAATGTCTACTTATTTGACAAAAGAGAAGCATCTTTTTCACACCTTAATGATGATAGGATATGAGAATAAAGAAATGGATTCCATTCCAAATGAGTATTTTGTACTTCAACTAAGAGGAATGTTAACAATGCCATTTCTTCATCCACAATATATTAGAGAGGTATATCATTTAATGCCACACGAAAAACATTTTTTAGATCAATATTTTTCAGAAATAGGCAATTGGGTCGCTACTCATTTTAATAATACAGTAACTTAATAGAGTATATGCTTACATTCAGCTAACCCTTGGCCAAGTTGTTTCGCCGCATGTGCATCGGAACCATAAATTAGAGGGATACCTAATTTCCTTGCTTCATGAATATATAGCAGTGGTGGATAAATCTCTTTGCAATGCGGTTTAATTAATCCTGCTCCATTTACATCTAATGAATAGTTGTGATTTTTTATATCCTTTAGGATCTTTTGGATATATACATTGTCTTCGAAGGTCCGAGGAAATAGTTCTTGAAATTTACGTACAAGAGTGATATGACCAATTCTTTTTGGTTTGAAAGGACCTAATTCGGATGTAATAGAAAGATTAAGAGTGTCAAAATATCTTTGATACACCGTTTCTAATGAAGAATAGTGATCAATTAAATACTTAAATGAATCAGGAGAATAATCTAAGCAAATATAGTTTCCTGGCGAGTATTGAATAAAATGAACAGAAAGAATAGAATCGTCTAACATATCACCCCACTCATGAAGAAAATCAGTCGTTTCTTTTTCATATCCTTCAATATAATCTACTTCTAATCCAATGTTTATTTTTATATCGTTTTCATATTCTTTCTTAATAATAGTTAAATCGTCTATGTACTTTTCTAGATGTGCCATTTTCATTCCGCTATCTTTCAGTGGAACTGGATCAACAAACTGTTCAGGTAAGGGCGCATGTTCCGTAAAAGTCATTTCTGAATACCCTAATTGAATACCTCTTTCAATATATTGTTTAAACGAATCTGAGCTACCATGAGGACAATACGGACTATGTATGTGACCATCTCGATGATACAATAACATCATCTCCTAAAAAAAAGTATTTTTAATTTAAGAAAAATAACTCCAAAATGCATGTTTCGTGCTATCATAAAAGGAAGAAAAACATAAAAAAAACATTTATTTTGTAAAAAAATATACCTTTTTGTATGTTAAAATAAGGATAATTATATTTATAAACATAAAAACATGATTTTAAATTTTCTAATTAATGTCTAGCACCGAGGCGTCATCCCATGTCAACAACTTGCTTGATTACTTGCATTTCGTTGATGAGAATATGCCTTGCGCTTTTCTAATTATATGGAACATATCATAAAATGTCTAAAACATTATTCCTCCAATTACAAAATTAAATGCAGAAGGGAAGGCCTCATATGGAGTTTGTTTATGGATTAATTGTATTAGTGCTGATTGTTTTTATTTATGGGGCATGGTTTAGGAAGAGAATATATAAAGAGGTAGATAGGTTAGATAATGAAAAAATTCAACTTCTAAATGAACCTGTGACGGAACAACTTTCGAAAATTAAGGGATTAACAATGCTTGGTGAGACAGAAGAAAGATTTGAACAATGGAGAAATAACTGGGATGAAATCGTTACGATTAAGTTACCAGATATAGAGGAAAAGATTTTCGATATTGAAGAGTTTGCTAATAAGTATCGATTTAATAAAGCGAAAAAAATCATTAAGTTTGTTGATGATGAGATTCTCAATATAAAAACACACTTAGAAGAAATGATAAAAGAAATTGAGCTGTTAGTTGAGAGTGAAGAGCAAAATCGAGAAGATATACATGATGTGAAAGAAGCGTATGAAGTAACAAAAGAAATGTTACGGACACAAAAAGGGTCCTTAGGTGGAACGGTTTCGACATTCGAACGTAACTTAACTGAAATAAAAGGGCTTTTTGCGTCTTTTGATGAAGAGACTGAGAAAGGTAACTACTTACAAGCTCGTGAAGTACTTTTGGAAATTAAATCCGAATTGGATTACATACAGGATCTAATCCCTTCTATTCCTCATTACTTATTACAATTGGAGAAGGAACTACCAAAACAGATGGAAGAGTTGGAAAATGGAATAACAGAGCTAAATGATGAGGGCTATCCTATGGAACATTTTACGTTTAAACGTCAATTGAGTGACATGAAACGTCGTTTATTAGCACTAATTCCTCTCGTAGAACACTTAAAGTTAGATGAAGCTTCCGGACCAATGGAATTAATTCAAAAGGAAATTGATGACATTTACGAAAAACTAGAGTATGAAGTTATTTCTAAGCAATTTGTTGAGCGAGAGTTACCAACTCTTCAAGAAAGGGTATCCAAACTACCTTTCTCTTTTCAAAAGCTAAGGTCAGATACTGAAACTGTAAAAATGAGTTACCGTATTTCAGAGGAAGAAGATAGGAAGCAATTGAAAATGGAAAAGATGGTTAAGGAACTAGTAAATCAATTTTATGTTATCCTCGATTCGATCGATGAAAAAAAACAATCCTTTACAGCTATTCGTCAAATACTAATTGTTCAGAAAGAATCCATTGAAAAAATGGAAGAAGAGATGAATGAAATAAAAGGACGATTAGATCACTTGAGAAGTGATGAGAGGTCAGCAGAAGAAACCATTTTAAAGCTCAGACGAAAGCTAATTGAAGGTCAGAAACAACTCAAGCGAAGTAATCTACCTGGAGTACCAGAATCCTTAATTTATGAAATTGATGTTGCTGAAAAATTAATAATTCAGGCAGCAGAGAAATTAAATGAACTACCATTGTCGATTGATGAAATTGTAAGTAGGGTAGATGATGCAAAAGTCCATGTAGATAAATGTGTGGAAAATCTTACGAAAGTCATTGAAAAAGCTTCTTTAGCTGAACAAGTGATACAATATGGAAATAGATTTAGGAGTCAATATGATGAGGTTAATATCCGTTTACTAGAAGCAGAAGACTATTTCCGACATAGTGAATATAGTGATGCTTTAGAAGTTGCCATAACTGCTATTGAACCAATCGATCCCAATGTATTGGAAAAGGTATCAGGATATAGTACTGTACAATAATGAAAGGGCTGTACCAAGGTCATCAGGAAACCTTGATACAGCCTTTTTCCTTTGTTCTGTAAACTCGATGTTGTTTTTTTACTACAGCTCTAGGCTTTCTTAGGATGAACCGCAAGTACTCTCCATTCTCTTTTCGAGAATCTTATTTAACTGTAGATCTTGAAAAATATCCAATTACTCCCCCAAATAAAGCCGGAGTGAGCCAGGCTAACCCTATGTTTGAAAAGGGAAGAAATTGTAGGAATGGTAGAAATGTTTCGCTAAATACTACCGTTTGGCTAAGTCCATCGGGGATACTAACGATAGCTGCACCAATAACAGAACCCTTATATATATTTGAATCTTTTCCAAAGTCACCAAATTGAGTGTAAAGGATTAGAACAATCGCAATTGGATATATCATAAATAACATTGGAATAGAAAACTGAATTAGCTGGGTTAGCCCCATATTAGCCATGAAAAAACTAAATAAAGCTATTATGCCAGTAGTGAGTTCATAGGGAACTTTTGGCATGGAGCGTTGAATATACTCTCCAAATGCAGCGATTAAACCAACCGAAGTGGTTAAACAAGCAATCGTAATAATAACACTTAATAGAATAAGACCCTTAGAACCTAAAAGTTGCTGTGATATTCCAGAAAGTATTGTACCACCGTTTTCTTGGTAACCAATTATATTTACACTTGTGGCTCCTAAATAAGCGAGAGATAAATAAACGAACACGAGCCCTGTACCAGCTATAAAACTAATTTGTGTAGCACGTTTTACTAACTCTGATGGAGTTGTTACACCACGCTCCTTTAGTCTAGATATAACTATTATCCCAAATACTAATGCGGCTATGGCGTCCATTGTAAAGTACCCTTCTTGAAAACCAGTAAAAAAAGGAAAGTCACTATATGCTGTCAAAGGTGGATTTGGTGATCCCATTGGATTTAAAATTCCAGTAACAGTTAACACTGCAAGTACAGCAACAAGAATAGGCGTTAAGACTTTACCTATGCGTCCAACTAGTTTCGATGGATTTAAGCTTAACCAATAACTAATTCCAAAAAAACAGACTGTAAACAAGAATAAGGTTAATCTTGAAGGTGTTTCTAGGTAAGGTAATAAACCAATTTCATAAGCAACAGAACCAGTTCTGGGAATTCCAAACAAGGGTCCAATTGCTAAATAAACAGATAATGGAAATATCACCGAAAAAATAGGGCCAACTCTTTCAGAGACAGTTTGTAATGTTCCTCCTGTTTTAGCTATTGCAATAATTGCTAATATAGGTAGTCCGACTCCCGTTACTAAAAAGCCAATTGTTGCGAATAAAACACTCGTTCCTGCAGCTTGACCCAACGATGGAGGGAAAATTAAGTTTCCTGCACCTAAAAACAGTGCAAACATCATTAATCCAATTGTAATGGTATCCTTAGAAGAAAAGACTCGCATGGAGATACCTCCTTTATTTTGATAGTATGTTTGAAGAATGTTGATTTATGTAGATTTTCTGACAAAGACAGACCAAAGAATTGTACCACATCTTGAAAATGTCGACAGTGAATTTATTGTGAATTTTAAGGTGGATATATATTGGTAGAGGAATTGCACCTTGGCGGATACGTTATAAAGTATCTTAGTACTCTTCACTTTATATGGAATGAGCGAATGCCCACGGAACTCCAGTGGGAAGCAGAGCAGAGGCGCGACACCCGTTGTAGGCGGAATTGACGAAGGTGGCTCCTCACAGGAAAAGGATTGGGTAGTAGGGGAAGGAATACAAACCAATAAAGTTAGGGTTACTAGATAGTTTGATTCCATTTACTTTCGTATTTTTAGGGTAGACACCCATGTAAGGTGAAAATTTGCACCATGGAGGATGGAAATAACTAATTAGCAGTAGTTTAGTACATTCAACGATATATATGGAATGAGTGTAAGCCAGCGAGACTCCTGTGGGAAGCAGAGCAACGGCGAGATACCGAAGAGTGCTTGCACTCGAAGGTAGCTCGGCAGCTCCCCTAGGAAAGCGAGTAGGTTGAAACGAATGGAATATAAACCAACAAAGTTAGTAATACTAGATAGTTTGACTCCTCATTGACACGCGTATTTTCAGGGTAGACAATTATTGTTGTAAAAATAAAGTTTATGGTAAGATAAGGTGTTACATATGTAAGAAAAAGGAGCTATTGTATGATTTATTTTGATAATAGTGCTACGACAAAACCTTATAAAGAAGTAGTGGAAACATATATAAAAGTGGCAGAAGATTACTTTGGAAATCCATCGTCCTTACACCCTTTAGGGAAGGTAGCTGAACGTCTTCTTACTCAAGCAAGAGAGCTTGCTGCGAACTTATTGCATGTAAAGCCACAAGAAATTATTTTCACTTCAGGTGGTACAGAAGGTAATAATCTAGCTATTAAAGGCACAGCAAGACTTCTTTCAAAACGAGGGAAACATCTAATCACAAGTTCCATGGAGCACGCTTCCTCACTAGAAGCTTTTCAACAATTAGAAAAAGAAGGTTTCCAAGTTACTTATTTAAAACCGGATAAAAATGGAATAATAAATATGGAACAAGTAGAAGCAGCAATAAGAAATGAGACAATTCTAGTATCTTTAATCCACGTAAATAATGAAGTTGGATCCATAGTTCCAATAGAAGCAATTGGTGAACTTCTTTCTCACCATCCAAAAATTCTTTTTCATGTAGACAGTGTCCAGGGAATCTCAAAGGTACCTCTTAACCTGCATAAAGGAAAAGTAGACTTTTGTACATTATCAGCACATAAATTCCATGGTATGAAAGGGAATGGAATTTTATTTGTTCGAGATGGAGTTCGACTAACCCCGTTATTTTCGGGGGGAAGTCAAGAACGGGGGAACAGAGCTGGAACAGAAAATGTTGCAGGTGTTGTAGCAATGGTGAAAGCACTCCGGCTTAGCATGGAAGCGTCAAAAACAGAATTAACAAAATTAACGGAACTTAATGAATGGTTAAAACAGAAATGTGAGAGTATTACTGGCGTTATGATTAACTCACCAACAAAACGCTCTCCCCATATACTGAATCTTTCTGTGTTAGGTGTGAAGCCAGAGGTAATTGTTCAATCGTTAGGAGAGCACGATATATATGTATCAACAAAATCTGCTTGTTCATCAAAACAAGCAGAACCAAGTAGAGTGTTATTAGAAATGGGATATGACGAAAATAGAGCATCAACTGCAATTCGTTTATCTTTTACATTTGAAAATACAATGGAAGAAGCACAAGCATTCCTTTCTGTTTTTACAAAAATAGTAGAGGAGCTAAAAAAGGTGGTAGAAAAATGAACTATAATCACATTTTAATTCGGTATAATGAGTTAGCCTTAAAAGGGAAAAACCGTAAAGATTTTGAAAGAAAATTACTAGAAAACATTAAGTTTGCTCTGCAAAACTTTTCAGGAGTGAAGGTAAATCGTTCTTTTGGACGGATGTTCGTCGAATTAAATGGCGCTGATGAGTCTGCTGTTTCAGAACGACTGCAAGATGTTTTTGGAATTCATTCCTTTAGTCCTGCATTGAAAGTGGAATTAAACCAAGAGAAGATTGATGCTGCTGCATTATGGGCCATGAAAGATGCTTTACCTAACGAGGACGGAACGTTCAAAGTAACAGTAAAAAGGCCAAATAAAAATTATCCAATCGGTTCCCAGCAATTAAATTATGATATTGGTTCCCATATTTTACGAAACACAAAGGATATTACAGTAAATGTTCATCATCCTGATGTAGAGGTTAAGGTAGAAATTCGTGAAGAAGCAGCTTACATTACATGCAAAAACGTAAAAGGTCCAGGTGGATTGCCGATCCGAACTGCTGGTAAAGTTCTTCTTATGTTATCAGGAGGAATTGATAGTCCAGTGGCTGGTTACCTTGCTTTAAAACGAGGAGTTTTGCTTGAAGCAATCCATTTTCATAGCCCACCATTTACAAATGAGCGTGCAAGACAAAAAGTAGAAGATCTAGCAAGAGTCTTAACTAGGTATGGTGGCAGTATGAAGCTACATGTTGTTCCATTTACAGATGCTCAGAAAGAAATCCATAAACAAATTCCAGATAGCTATGAAATGACAATTATGAGAAGAATGATGCTTCGTATTGCAGAAGCTGCTGCAAAAAAATATGAAGCATTAGCAATTGTAAATGGAGAGAGTCTTGGTCAGGTAGCAAGTCAAACATTAGATAGTATGCATACAATCAATGAAGTGACAAGTATTCCTATATTACGCCCATTAATTACAACAGATAAATTAGATGTTATTGAAGTTGCGAAAAAAATAGGAACATACGACTTATCCATTCTTCCATTTGAAGATTGCTGTACTATTTTCTTACCGCCAAATTCTAAAACAAAACCGAATCTGGAAAAAGCAAAGTTATATGAAAAAGAGTTGGACATTGATCATTTAGTTAAAGATGCTGTTGATCGAATAGAGTCCATAAAGATAACACCGAAGACGATTATCGAAGAAGAATTTAATAATCTTTTTTAAAATAGTTTGCTTCTAAAACCGATTACTATGATTTTATATGACTTAGTCTCGGACTTGCTAAATATTGGTATGAAAAAACACTGTTTATCATGAATTAACTTCTTTTTATTTGCACATTCTATGTTTACAAGGGAGGTGAAAAACATGGCGAACAACAATAGTTCTAACCAATTATTAGTCCCTGGTGTCCAACAAGCGTTGGATCAAATGAAATATGAAATTGCTCAAGAGTTTGGTGTCAACCTTGGTCCTGATACAACTTCTCGCGCTAACGGATCTGTAGGTGGCGAGATTACAAAGCGCCTTGTAAGCATGGCACAACAACAAATGAGTGGAACACAACAATAATAAGTATGGATTGGAAGAGGTATCTTTTAACAAGGTACCTCTTC